>DATDNS010000068.1:0-2332 GCA_036518155.1 Bacteroidota bacterium | reverse complement strand
AGAGCTGCCGCTCCCGCCTGTTCCACCATTTTTGCAACTTCGACGATCTTGATCGACTCGCTGTCCCACCCGAGACGGGTTTTCACTGTGACCGGAATTCTTACTGCCTGAATGACAGACTTAATGACCTGTTCCATCTTCGGCAAGTCGCGAAGGAGTCCTGCACCGGCGCCGTGTCCCGCTACATTTTTGACCCAACAACCGCAATTGATATCGATGAGGTCGGGTTCACAGCTTTCAGCCATCTGTGCCGCAGATCCCATTGAGCACTCATTGCCCCCGTAGATCTGTATTCCGATGGGACGCTCTTCCTCCACAAATCCCATCTTCGCTTTCGTCTTTTTCGAATTTCGCACGAGACCTTCGGAGTTGACGAATTCCGTATAGACGATATCCGCGCCTAGCCGCTTGCAGACCAGACGAAACGGAAGATCCGTAACATCTTCCATCGGCGCCAACAGTATTGGTGTTTCTATGTCGATGCGGCCGATTTTCATTTGTCCGAACTCTTCCAGTACGATTTCGCAATAATGTTCAGTCCAACAAGGATGAGGACTACCGGCCAGTACGTATGCAAAGCCTCGTGAATATCGATGTACCCAAGATTTCTGACGAGGAAGAGTACTCCAAAGAGGATGAACACTACCCCCCAGAACAGCCTGTTCGATCGAGGATTCATCGTTGCACCGCACTCTTATGATAAACGACATTTGTGTTGAGAATCATTTTCCCTCAGTTCTATCCCATTTTCTGAAGAACGGCGTCAGTAAATTCTTTTGTTCCCACGAACCGGTCCGGAGAAAGGTCCTTCGTGAGTTTCTTGCCTTCCTTCAATACTCCCGCGACAGCTGCCTTTACCCGTTCGGAGGCCGCTTCCTCTCCCAGGTAATCCAGCATCATTCCTCCGGCGAGGATCATCGCGCACGGGTTGGCAATGTCTTTGCCGGCAATATCAGGGGCGCTTCCGTGGACTGCCTCGAAGATCGCCGTATCATAACCGATATTGGCGCCTGGAGACAGACCAAGTCCACCCACCAGGCCCGAACAGAGGTCCGAAAGAATGTCGCCGAACAGGTTTGTCGTTACGATAACGTCAAATTGTTGCGGCCGCGTGACAAGTTGCATCGCCATATTGTCGATGATCTTGTCATCGCAAATAATTTCAGGAAATTCTCTTCCTACTTCCCTCCCGACATCAAGAAACAATCCACTCGTATACTTCATGATATTTGCCTTGTGCACAATTGTGACTTTCTTTCGCTTGTGCTTTCGGGCGTATTCAAACGCCGCTCGGACAATGCGTTCACTTCCTGTTTTTGTCACAACGCCGATGGTCTCCGCAGCGCTTTTTTTGGCGTCGATGTAATGCTCGATGCCGGCATAGAACTCCTCCGTGTTCTCCCTAAACACGACCAAATCCACGCCGCTAAACGCTGTTTTTACCCCCTCAATTGACTTCGCCGGCCTAAGGTTGATATAAAGGTCAAACTCCTTCCTGAGGGCAACGTTGACGCTCCTGAAGCCCATCCCGACGGGTGTCGTCAAGGGGCCCTTTAATGCAACTTTGTTTTTGGCAATCGATTCCAGCGTCTCCCTGGGGAGGGGGTCTTTGAATTTATCGATTCCTGCCATTCCGGCCTCGTGGATATCCCAATCTATCCTCACGCCGGTGGCCTCAATGACCCTGCGTGAAGCCTCTGCGATGCTTGGGCCGATTCCATCCCCTGAAATGAGCGTAACTCTGTGCATGATGATTCCGATTAGTTCTCAAGAACAGGAAAATATACGAAAACGATGAGGGAGTTACAAGGAAAGGAAAATGGGCTGGACTCTGCAAAAAAGGCGACACTCAGGTCGCCTTTTTCGAATCGTCGGTCGTGTCTCAACTCCTCTCACTCATTCTGCTTGCTGATCTTCTTTATCAGGATCAGTTTCACGCCCCCCTTTTCGTACACACGGCCTGACACTTTCACTTTTTCCGCAATGAACGGTATGAGCATTTCGTTCGCGCTTTTCATGGCAACTTTCGTCTGTCCAGCCACATACAGCGTGTTGGTCTTATCTTCAAGAATCGCCAATGGCATTCCACCGTTGGCGCATTGAATCGCACAGTCTTTGTGTTTTTCTCCTTTTCCCGGACCGGTCGCTCCGCTTACATAGCACTGGACGTCTACTACTTCCCCGACGATAGTTTTCTCTGTGCCTTTGTTCGTCTGTGACCAGGCGGAAAATGTGAACGCAAGAATCAGAAGGCCAACGAACGTTGTTTTCATACTGCGGGTTTCCTTTCTATGTGTTGTGTGTAGTCAAATTCCATTGATGCAAACACGAT
>DATDNS010000067.1:0-14674 GCA_036518155.1 Bacteroidota bacterium | reverse complement strand
TGCCTGTCATACACGCCGCTGAAGCGTATACCGTTTCCCAGGGGCCAGTTCATCGGATAGGCGCCGATGCCGAGGACGTGTTCCAGTTCATCGATCAGGGCCAGTGGTTCAAGCGTGGGGCGGTCAAGCTTGTTCATGAATGTAATGATCGGAATCCCGCGCTTGCGACAGACTGCAAACAGTTTCCGTGTCTGCGCTTCGATGCCTTTGGCGGCATCGATCACCATGATAACGGCATCGACGGCCGTCAGCACACGGTAGGTGTCTTCGGAAAAATCCTGGTGGCCCGGAGTATCGAGAAGGTTGATGCGGTTGCCGTTATAATCAAACTGCAGAACTGTCGAGCTGATGGAGATCCCGCGCTGGCGTTCGAGCTCCATCCAGTCGGACCGCGACGATCGCTGGTTCTTTCGCGCCGTCACCGATCCTGCCAATTGCACCGCTCCGCCGTACAGGAGAAATTTCTCCGTCAGCGTCGTTTTGCCGGCGTCCGGATGCGAAATAATTGCGAATGTCCTGCGTGGAAGTACCCCGTTTGCCACTAGCGTTTCTTTCCTATGAATGCGACAGCGCCAAGACGCTGTACGTTTACTGTACGAACAACGACCTGGCGCTTTGAGTTCTTCCATAAGATACGGAAATGAAGGCGGAGAAGCAAAAGGAGTGGAATTATCGCAGGATTGGGAACTTCGGGAAGGAATTCACATTTTCGCCACTTGCATCTTGTTCAAGCAAAATGGAAATTGATCACGAAGAATGGACATTCTCAGGCAATCGCAGCGAAGAACACACCCAACCCGCAACAATCACGGAGACGCTTATGACAACCGTTCCGATTGTTCCCATGTCACTCGGCGACATCTTCGACAGGCTCTTCAAGTTGATCGGCAAAACGTGGATCCGCAATCTCATTCTCGCGTGTGTCATTCTTATCGTCCCCGTACTCATCCTGACCGTTGGGATGAATGCATTCTTTTCGAGTATTGCCGCATTGGCGAAGGAAAACGAACCGGGAGAACACCTCGCTCCGCACCAACTCTTTGCGATGCTCGGGAGTATGGGCTGGTTCTTTCTCGGACTCTTTCTCTTCCTCCTTGCTTCGGCGGCATCGACGCTCAGTATCACGATTGTCAGCTGCGCTGAAATGAGCGGCGAACCGATGACGTGGCAGGAAGCCCTGGACAGGACGTTCGGCATCAGGCTTGCACGGCAGATCGGAGTATCCGTGATTCAGGCAGTTGCATTTTCCGGTCTGATTCTTGTTCCCTATGTCATGTTGATTGTCGCGATCGCCATGAGGTCGACGATGCTGGGTCTCCTTGGCGGGTGTCTTCTCCTTGCGTGTATTCCCATTGTTGTCTTCCTGTTCATACGATGGGCGTTCACGACGCCTGCACTAGGGTGGGAAAGTCTGGGAGTCTTCGCCAGCTTCCGGCGGAGCTGGGGCCTTGTCACGAACAACTGGTGGCGCGTCTTCGGCATACTCCTCCTGATGAGCATCATCGTCAGTTTCGCGACATCCCTCGTGATGACTCCCGTGTACCTGATCACGCTCTGGAAATTCTTTGCTTCGTACTTTGAAATGATCGGGTCGCAGGGATCCGAACTGCGCGATCCATCCGTGTTTCTCGAGGGTTTGCACTCCTTCGCACTCGGGATCGGGATCGTCGCCGGGCTCAGCTCGGTGTTGCAGATGCTCGTTACGCCTCTCTATCACGTCGTGCTGTATTTCGACCTGCGAGCACGGAACAACGAATTCAGCCAGCCGTCACCGCTCGGCACACAACCCTTAGCGTGACAGCAGACGACGTGGATCTTCAACCACAACCATCCAACGCAGCGGTGCGGGATTCCCCGGAGCTTCGGCTCGACGGCTCCTGGGAAACGCACGGCCGGAGTCCGAATACCGCGGCCGTCGTCGCACTTCTTGGCATCGGGGCGATCTTCTTCAATGCCGAGTCAATCCTCGCCGCCGTTGCCATCGGCATCAAGATTCTGTTCTCAGGTGTCCCCGAAGCCGAAGGCGGAGTCCTCGACAGGCTTGCTGCATCCATGAAATTCTATGGAGGACCGATCCGCCTGGCGGTGCTGATCTCGGAATTTGCGTTCTTGCTTGTTCCTGCGCTCTGGCTGGTGAAGCGATGGCATTCATCGGATGTGCGTGGCTACATCCGGTTAAAAAACGGGGCGATCGTCGAAATTCTGATTGCCGTGCTTGCCACGCTTGCAGTCATTCCCACGGGCGAATTCATCGCCGATAACCTTGTGAAGCTGATGCACATCCCGGCAAGACTTCTGGAGATCAACGCAGAAGTCTTCACGTCCCGGTCCGAACTTGAGTTTGGCTGGCTCATCATCGTCGTGTGTGTGACACCGGCCATCTGCGAGGAAGTCTTCTTCCGCGGATTCATCCAGCGTACCTTCGAGCGCACCATGGGATGGAAGAGCGTTCTTCTCATCGGCTTTCTCTTCGGGCTTTTTCATTTTCAGCCTTTGGGCCTTATTACCCTTTCAATTCTCGGGATTCTCTTCGGTTATTTCTTTTACCGCAGCAAGAGCCTGTACCCTTCGATGGCTGCTCACTTCACCAACAATCTGGTTGCCATCGCCGTCCTTTACCGTCCGGACCGGACCGTTGAAACGGAAATGGTTTCGACCCAGCAGTTGCCAATATGGCTGGTTGGCGTGACACTCCTTGTGGGCGTTGGATTGTTGTTTTTGTATCAAAGAGTGACGGTCAGGCACTTCAGTGTAACCGCGCAACAAGTCTAGAAACCGTCTCAAAAACACTCTGGGTCATGCTGAATTTGTTTCAGCATCTACTCTTCAGCGCGGAATAGACCCCGAAACAAGTTCGGGGTGACAAAGCAGCCATTCATAGAATAGGTTCTTGAAAGAATGATCGGATTTCTCCATTTAAGATGGCAGCAACTGTGGCAGTTTCCTCTTGACATTGTTCGTCGTGATTGCTATTATAAACCAGCAGCGATGACAAACACTTTTGGACGATACTACTTTTTTTATTACGTGCGGGCGCGTGATCGTGCGCTTTCGCCGGGGTAGGCCGTCCAGGGCTTGAAACTCCAAAAGGTGGAACCGCAGATCAGGCGCTTCCACCTTTTTCGTTTTATGAAAATCGTGGAAGCGTGCTTCCACGATTTTTTTTTGACCTGAGAAGATTGAACCGCAAAGGACGCAAAGAAAATACCGAACGGTTCGGAACGCTGGTGAATACAAAGTGCAAAGGACAAGAACAACGAAGATCGGGAGGGAAACACCATGACCAGTTTGAAACTTGTTGCGTTGGAGAAGAAAGACCGGAGTGTGGTAACGGTGGGAAATGCCCATTTCGGGGCAGGGTTCGTCATCATTGCCGGCCCTTGCAGTGTCGAAAGTGAGGAGCAGATGATCGAGACTGCCGTCGCCGTAAAGAACGGCGGAGCGGACATGCTTCGCGGCGGAGCGTTCAAACCGCGGACGTCACCCTATGCGTTCCAGGGACTCGGTCTCGAGGGACTGAAGATTCTGGCAAAGGCGCGTGAAGCCACCGGACTCCCGTTTGCGACGGAGGTGCTGGACACACGCGATGTTTCCTGGGTTGCAGAGTTTGCCGATATGATCCAGATCGGCGCGAGGAATATGCAGAACTTCTCTCTCCTGAAGGAAGTCGGAAAACTCCAGAAGCCGGTTTTGCTGAAACGCGGCATGTATTCCACCATCGAGGAATGGCTGAACTGCGCCGAATACATCATGAATGAAGGAAATCCGAATGTCGTGCTCTGTGAGCGGGGCATCCGGTCCTTCGAGACGTATACCCGCAATACCCTCGACATCAGCGCCGTGCCGTCGGTGAAGGAACTCAGCCACCTGCCTGTCATCACCGACCCGACACACGGAACCGGCAAGGTGAGCCTCATCGAGCCGATGAGTCTCGCCTCAGCTGCGGCCGGCTCGGACGGTCTAATCATCGAGGTGCACCGGAACCCCGCCGAGGCGCTGAGCGACAAGGACCAGGCGCTCACACCCCGGCAGTTCAGCGGGCTGGCGAGAAAAGTACGTGCACTTGTACAATTCATGGGAGGACTCGAATGAACGCAACGAACAACCCACTCCGTCAAAAGGAGGATACGGTGAACCTGAAAGAAATCCGTGAGAATATCGACAGCATCGACCAGCAGCTTCTCATCCTGCTCCGGCAGCGGATGGAATTCGCCCTGCGAGCGGGCAAGCACAAGAACGCCATCCACGACCCGTCACGGGAGGAGTCGGTGTTCCGCAATGTGACTTCAAAGGAGTCCCCCCTCCTCGAACAGAAATTCATCCGGTACCTCTATGAAAAGATCATCAGCGAAAGCAAGGAGCTTCAGCACAGGGGACTGAAGCTCGTCGGCTTTCAGGGGGAGCACGGAGCGTGGAGCGAAATCGCGATTCACACGCTGGGCAACGAAATGATCTCCATCCCGTGCATCGAATTCGGTGACGTCTTTGCAGGCGTTGCCAGCGGCGACTTTGAATTCGGCCTCGTACCGGTCGAGAACTCGATCGAAGGATCGGTGACGGAAGTGAACGACCTCCTCGTCGAGACCAGTCTGAACATTGTCGGCGAAGCCATCATCCCGATCCATCACAATCTCCTTGCGCTTCCGGGAACGAACCACCAGGAGCTGAGGTCGGTGTATTCCCACCCGCAGGCGCTCGGCCAGTGCCGTTCATTCCTTTCCCGGAACAAACTCGAGCCTCGGCCGTTCTACGATACCGCCGGAGCGGCGCGCTGGCTTGCACACGAGCAACAGCGGTCGGCGGGCGTCATCGCAAGCCGGCTGGCCGCCGAGCTCCACGGCCTCGAAGTCATCAAGGAAAACATCGAAGACCACCCGCAGAATGCAACACGGTTTGTCCTGTTGTCCTCGCAGCCGAGAACCGGTCCCGCGAACAAATGCACGATCGCGTTTTCGACACAGCACCGGGTCGGCGCGTTGTTCGATGTTCTGCGGCTATTTGCCGAAAGCAAAATCAATCTCACACGGATCGAGTCGCGTCCCATCCGCAAAAATCCGGGCGCCTTTGCGTTTCTCCTGGATTTCCAGGGAACGGCGGACAACGGTGTTGTGCGACAGACACTGGAACGAGTTGAACAGACAACCATGATGTTCAAGAATCTTGGGTTTTATCCGGAGGCTTCAGCATGAACATTTGCATTCTTGGTACAGGCAAAATGGGATCGTGGCTCGCAAAGCAGCTTGCGGCAGAACATTCGGTGTTCGTGTACGATTTCAATGCACGGAAATCCAGAGCGTTGTCCGGTGTCACCGTGCTGGAATCGCCGGCCGGGATCCGCCACGCCGATCCCGCAATGCTCGTCAATTGCGTCAGTCTGCAGAGCACTGTCGAAAGCTTCCGTGAAATACTACCGCTGTTGCCTGCAGGGTGCCTGCTCTGCGATGTCGCGTCGGTGAAGGGAGAACTGCCCGACTTCTACCGCAAATCGGGGTTCCGGTTCGT
Organism: Bacteroidota bacterium; assembly: GCA_036518155.1. Classification (GTDB taxonomy): domain Bacteria; phylum Bacteroidota; class Ignavibacteria; order UBA10030; family UBA10030; genus JADGQA01. The sequence goes on along the minus strand of DATDNS010000067.1, from coordinate 9,172 downwards.
TTCGCTCCATCCGATGTTCGGTCCGACGTTTGCGAGTCTGGACGACCTCCGAAAGGAAAACGCGGTGGTCATCAGCGATTCAGACGGCGAAGGCAAAGAATTCTTCCGCACGTTCTTCAGCCGGCTGGGCGTAAACATTTTCGAGTACTCGTTCAACGAGCACGACGTGATGATGGCCTACTCGTTGACACTCCCCTTCGTTTCATCGATGGTGTTTGCGTCGTGTGTCAGCACGGACGTGGTGCCGGGAACGACGTTCAAGCGTCATCTCGACGTGGCGCGCGGACTTCTTTCCGAAGACGATTTCCTTCTCTCGGAAATCATTTTTAACCCGCATTCCCTGGCACAACTCGAAAAGATCAGCGGCCGATTGAATTTTCTCTGGCATATCATCAAGAACCACGACACGGGGGAGGCTCGGAAGTTTTTTGAAGGCTTGAGGACAAACATCGGGAAATGATACCCGGGGCAGTCCCGGGCTCAGCCGCATTGAGCGTGCGCCGACTTGACTGATTACTTTTGAGAGTGTATATTCAGACAGTTCTTTGCGAGTTGACGAACCAATTTTTTCCGTTAGGGGTGTCCCGCCGATTCCGACAGACAATGTTTGTCGGGACCGGGGCTGAGATCAGACCCTGGAACCTGAACTGGCTCATACCAGCGTAGGAAAACGAGAAATCAATTTTTCTTTTGAAGCCGTTTTCTTTGGGATCATTCCTTCGGAAAACGGCTTTTCTATTTTCTGCAGGGGACGTCGTGCGATATCGCCTGCGAAAGCACCCAAAGACATCATTGACCCCAATGACTTTACAAGTCCGGGGCAACAATGAAACCGCGGATGACACGGATCGAGACGGATGAACACGGCTCTTTGATCCGTGCGCGTTCCGTCTTCTATCCGTGTGAATCCGTGGCCTGCTCTTAAGATCTGTTATTTGAAACGAGGGGATGACATGAAAAACTTCAACGTTCTAAGCTCTTTGACCGTGGTATTTATGCAAATCAGTTTTGCGCAAACAGGTACGATCAAGGGCACGGTGTTTGATTCAGAATCGAAACTCGTCCTTGCGGGAGCAAGCATCGTCGTCGCGGGGACAACACTGGGAACTACGACGTTTGCAGACGGGACATTTATACTCGAGAACGTCCCCGTTGGACGTGCAATCGTGAGCGTGACCCTCGTGGGATACAGCCCGTTACGGACAGAACTCGATGTCACGGCAGACAAGGTTACGGAAGCGACGCTCTTTCTCGACCCTGCCGCGATCCCGCTGTTGCCTGTCGTCGTGACTGCCACGACCGCGAAAGAACGGCAAACGCCCGCAACATTTTCCAATCTTGGCCGCGCTGAAATCGAGGCAACGTATAGCTCCCAGGACGTCCCTGCCGTGCTCTCGCAACTCCCTTCGATTGTCACATATTCGGAGAACGGGAACGATATGGGCTACACGCATCTGATTATGCGCGGGTTCGACCAGCGCCGCATTGCCGTGATGGTCAACGGTGTTCCACAAAACGACCCGGAGGACCACGATGTTTACTGGATCGACATGCCGGACCTGATGGCGTACACGCAAAATGTCCAGGTGATCCGCGGTGCAGGAAGCGACTTCTACGGTCCCCCTGCCATCGGCGGATCGGTCAATTTTGTCACGACACCGATCGACAACAAACCCGGCGTTGCCATCACAACGGCGTTCGGATTCCAAAAGTTTGGCGACCTTGACAGGACCATCCTGAACACGCGGAGATACGCTCTTGCGCTGAACTCGGGACTCATCAACCAGAAGTATGCTCTCTTCGGCAATTTCTCGACAACGAACAGTTCCGGTTACCGGGATCATTCGTGGATCGACGTGAAAAGTTACTTCGTCGGCGCCGCGAGATTCGACGAGACCATGACAACCCGGTTCGACATCTACGGCGGCCCCCTGCAGGACGGGCTCGCCTACAACGGTATCCCGAAGTTCTACAACAACGATGTCAAACTCCGCAGGATCAATTTCAACTACTTCTCACTGAACGGCGCAGGAGACAGCGTCAACTACAGTACTTTGCGAAAGAATCAGGAGAACGAAAGCTTCACACAGCCGCATTATGAATTGATCAACGAATGGAAACTGAGTTCTTCGGTCAGGATGTACAACACTTTTTTCTACATCCAGGGAGACGGGTATTTCGACTACGACGGCGACTGGGTCTGGTCGGATCCCAACGCCACGAAATGGTTTCACCAGGTCGTCGGATACGATACGAGTTTTGGCTCGACGAATTTCAATTCCATGCTCCTCCGGGGATATGTTGCGAACAAGCAGTGGGGCTGGCTCCCCCGGCTCGAAATCGATCACGGGAACGGGACGCTGACGATCGGCGGAGAGCTGCGCATTCACCGGTCCATCCACTACGGAACAATTCCGTTCGCGTCCGTCTATCCGGCGAACTACAATCCCGATTTTCGCTTCTATCAATACAACGGGCAGAAGGACATGGTTTCGTTCTACGGCCACGAACTGCTGCGGATGGATGAGCAGACGACGGTGATGGCCGACCTGCAGTTTGCGTACAACCGGTACGGTTTTGTCAACGAGCGGTTTATCGGCACCTCGTTCAGCATCCCCTACTTCTTCGTCAATCCCCGTCTCGGCATCAACTACAATTTTACGCAGGAATTGAACGGTTATGCTTCCCTGAGCTACACCTCCCGCGAACCGACGATGAGAAACCTCTACGCCGGAGAGGATGCCTATTTCGGCGCGACACCGCAGTTCGGGGGGACCTTGAACGGCCAACAAGCGGTGTATGATTTCTCGAAGCCGTTTGCGAAGCCGGAACGACTCCTCGACCTCGAACTCGGGTCGGCGATGACTGGCGAGCAAGGCAAGTATTCGGCCAGTGTTTTTTGGATGGAATTCAGGGACGAGCTCGTGAACAACGGCAAGCTTGATATTTTCGGTGTTCCCGTGACGGGCAATGCCGACAGGACTCGTCATCTCGGGATCGAACTCTCAGCCCAGCAGACGTTGAACGAAAATTTCATTGCCAACGGCAACGTGACGTTCTCAAGAAATCGTCTCATTCGTTATCAGGAATATGACGAGAACGATCAGCCGGTCGCGCGCGACGGCAACCCGATTTCCGGTTTTCCCGATATCCTGCTCAATGTCCGTCTCGCGTACCACACAGACGCCGGCTCCGTCGCACTGTCCGGACGGCACGTGGGCTCATTCTACACCGACAACACAAAGGATGACCAGAAGAAGGTCGATGCCTACACTGTCTTCGATCTCGACGTGTCGTACGAACTTCGAAGGGACGCATCGGGGCTGTCACTCACAGTTCACGGCCAGGTCAGAAATCTGTTCGACAAATTGTACATGGCCGGAGGACAGGGGGTTGAATTCTTTCCTGCGGCTGAAAGAAATGCTACGATTGCATTTACATTCGGTTTCTAAGAATTCACCTCGGATAACGGGGATCAATACGGATCGTCGCGGATTTGTCCATCCGCGTCGTTTCCGCGCTTTTTCCGTGTGAATCCGCGGCCAAACTTCCCTATACGGAAATCACATGAACCATAACGCTCTCATTCTCGCCAACGGCGAACCGCCGACAAAGAAACTGCTGAGGCAACTCCGTACACACGCGGCGCTCTTTGTCTGCGCTGACGGAGGGGCCAACGCCGCGGCCCGCTACAACGTCGCACCGGATGCGATTGTCGGCGATATGGATTCCATCCAGCGACAGGTCCTCAGGAAATTTCACAAGGTGGTTTTTCACAAGGTCGTCGATGACTATTCGACGGACCTTGAGAAGACGCTCGCGTGGGTCATAGAACGAGGAAGTCGGGACATTGCAGTAGTCGGTGCGACCGGCGGCCGGCTCGATCATTTCATCGGCAACCTCAGCGCGATGGTGAAGTTTTCGGCAAAAGCGGCAATACGTTTCATCGATGATGCAGGAGAGTGGGTGTTTGCCGACCGATCCATCAATCCAAACTTCCCCGTCGGTGCAACGGTGTCGCTCATTCCGCTCACCCGCTGTGAAGGGGTGGTGACGACGGGATTGCGCTGGAATCTGAATTTTGAGACTCTCGAGCTCGGCGTCCGCGAGGGCACGAGCAACGAGGTTGTGGAGAATCCCGTACGCGTCAGCGTTGCCAACGGAAGTTTGATCCTCTTTCATTTGTTCAAATCCACCGCTGCAAGGAAAATGCGCCGAACAGGCAGGTGAAAGGAGAAATCGTCGTTCACGACGGAGCAATCTGAATTACAGACAACGGATTTCGTAAGGTCGGATTGCCACGTCGTCCCGATGAGTTACACCGGGCCTCATCGCAATGACATCGGCCTTTTGAATCTTAACAAACCAGTATCTCCTCAATGGTCCACCTGAGCACCGCAGATATTCTTCTTATTCTCGCCTACTTCGCAGCGGTGGTTTATGTCGGATTCCGGGCCACGAAGCGAAGCATTGCGGGGGCGGACGAATACCTTCTCGCGAGCCGGACGCTCACCCTGCCGATGTTTGTCGCAACACTCGTTTCCACCTGGTACGGAGGAATCCTCGGCGTCGGAGAATTTTCCTACCGCTACGGTATTTCGAACTGGGTTGTTTTCGGTGTCCCGTATTACTTCTTCGCTCTCATCTTTGCTCTCTTCCTGGCAAAGAAAGTCCGGGCGACGAACCTGTACACGATTCCCGACAAACTCGAACAATCGTACGACAGGAAAACTGCCGTCGCCGGGGGTGTACTTACCTTCTTTCTCGTTTCACCGGCTGCATACGTTCTGATGCTCGGCATTCTTGTGCAGCTCGTCTTTGGGTTCGACCTCCTTACAAGCATAATTCTGACAACATTCCTCACCGTCTGCTATTTGTATGCGGGAGGATTTCGGTCCGACGTCTGGGTCAACGCGTTCGAATTTGTGATGATGTTCCTGGGGTTTGCGCTGATGGTGGCGTTTGCGTATTCAAGGTTCGGCGGACTTTCGTTCATTCAGGCGAACGTCCCCCCTTTGCATTTGACGTGGCACGGCGGGAACACGTGGCAGTTTATTCTGGTTTGGTTTTTCATTGCACTCTGGACGCTGGTCGATCCCGCATTCCACCAACGCTGCTATGCTGCCAAGGACGGCCCCACGGCGCGGCGCGGAATTCTGATCTCCATCTTGTTCTGGTTTGTGTTCGATTTTATGACGAGCACAGCGGGACTCTATGCCCGCGCGGCGTTGCCGTCACTCAGCCAGCCGATGTACTCTTACCCGATGCTCGCCGAAGTTGCGCTGCCATCGATCGCAAAAGGGCTCTTCTACATCGGCATGCTGGCAACGATCATGTCCACGCTCAGCAGTTTGACATTGATTTCCGCCATCACGATCGGGAAGGACATCGTGGGAAGGATAAAGAGGGTGAGCGACGATTCTCCGTTGGTGCAACGCTGGACAAAAATCGGGCTGATTATTACGGCGATCGTATCGATTGCGATGGCGCTTGTGATTCCATCGGTAGTCGCGCTTTGGTACACGATCGGGACGTGCATCATACCGGGTCTGCTGGTGCCGGTCGTGGCGGGTTACTTTAATAAGCTCCGCATTTCCGCCAACTATGCCTTTGCCGCGATGATTTCAGGCTGGGGATTATCGACAGCGAGTTTGATTCACGGTCATCTTGCGGCTGTTGCCGGTGTCCCGTCGTACTGGTTCGGCATTGAACCGATGTATCCGGGACTCATTGCATCGCTCTTGATTTGGTGGGTGGGGAGATGGAGAAATTGATGTTTTCCCTGATTCTCTTCCGCAGCGCAGTGGCCTTGACATAAGGTTGAAACGCATCAGGCTTTGCGGGGAAACAATCTGGAACGTGCAGACGACTACGTCATCCGACGCTTTGCATCACAATCTGCAATATCGCATCCCCTTCTGTTTGTTAACGGCTTTCCGTCTGGATAACAGAGTTTCTGTTAATCTTCGTGAAGGAGGAATATCCGGAAAGTCCGAGTGTCAGGTCGATATCGGCAATCAGATTCTCGAGGACGTGGCGAACACCTTGTTCTCCACCGACCGCAAGTCCCCACATATACGGCCGTCCTAGAAGAACCGCCTTTGCGCCAAGGGCGATTGCTTTAACTACATCCGCGCCTCTGCGAATTCCGCTGTCGAACAAGACAGTTGTCCGGTTGCCAACAGCTTTCACTATCGGCGGCAAGGCATCGAGGGCGGCAATCGCGCCGTCAACCTGGCGTCCGCCGTGGTTGGAAACAATAATTCCGTCGATCGCGTAATCCAATGCCTTCCGCGCATCGTCGGCGTGGAGAATTCCTTTAAGGATAATCGGGAGCTTCGTCTGTTTGCGAAGCCACTTAAGGTCGCTCCACGTCAGAGCGGGGTTTGAAAATATTTTGGCAAAATGCCGGACTGCCTCGAGCGGACGTTGCTCCGGCGTACTGGGCAAGGCTGAACGAAAAACAGGGTCTGAGAAATAATTGGCGAGTCCATCCCCCGTCAGGAACGGTAAAAAGGCATTCTGGATATCGCGTTCTCGCCAGGAAAGAAGAGACGTATCCAGGGTGACTACGAGTGCAGAATACTTCGCCGCCTCCGCACGCCTGATGAAACTTTTGGCCAACTCGGGATGGTTCGGCCAGTATAATTGAAACCAGTGAGGCACATTTCCCGTCGAAGCGGCGACTTCTTCCATCGATTTCGACGACGCCGTGCTCAGGACGAGCGGGACTCCAAGTCCTGCCGCTGCGCGGGCGACCGCGACTTCGGCGTCGCGATGGACGATTCCCTGGACTCCGATCGGTGCGAGAAGGAACGGTACGTTGAAGCGCAGTCCGAACAACGTGACGCCGAAATCCCGCTCAGCGATATTCCGGAGCATTCTCGGCACGATACGCCAACGGTCGAACGCTTCGAGATTCATTCTCATGGTACTTTCGGATCCTGCCCCGCCGGCGACATAGTCGTACGCCTCTCGGCTCAGGACTTGTCGGGCTTTGCGCTGGAGTTCTTCGACGCGGACAGGGAAGTCAGGCTTTTTTCCCAGCACTCCCTTCCGATAAATATCGAGCTGACGCCGGATGCCGGGTGATTGCGGCGAGGGATTCTCTGTGCGCTTGAGTATCCCGCCCCCTTTGAGGAGGAACAGGAGGTTCTTGAGTTTGAGCATGTCGTTGGTTGGAGAATATGTTGTGTCAGGAGTTGCATGCCTGCCAAAACGATGTGCAGGCGGGTCTTTTGACACTGAATGCGGCTGCACAAAAATCCGTCTGCGTTTCCATCACCACGCCCGCCAGAGAGAAGGCGGGTACAATAGTCCTGACGGCAATATGCGCCCAACTATCGGTGTCAGGAGTTTCCTCCTGACACCACCGCGAAGATTCAGTCATCATACCAATTGGTAAAGACCGGCAGAGGACCATCCTTGCGGCCCGTGTAGTCCGGAGCACTCGAGTACTTCCAATTCTCCACCTTGTCCACCAGTCCCGCTTTGACAGGATTGTTATGAATGTAATCAAGCTTCCTGATCAAAGTCCCATCATTCTCAATCATCAGATCGTCAAATCGATCCATCCATAGTTTGAATACCTGATTGCGCTTTCCCTTTGCATTTCTTTTCAATGACTTCACCGTGTGATCTTTTCCATCCCGCTCTAGCTGCTGGCGTATCTTTGTAGAAGTGTATTTCTTGAAATCGCGCATAAAATCAGAAAGACTTGTTCCTTCCGGCAGCGTGACAATCAAGTGAACATGACTCGGCATGAAAACGTACGCAAGCAGCTTTGCCTTCTGTTCTTTCAGCTGGAACCTGAGAGCATCTGCGAGAATTTCGTAGTACGGTTCTCCTTCCGCGAACACCCTGGCAAAGTTAACAACGGTGGTTGTGACAAAGAACTCGTGACCTTCAGTTCCAAAGTGTGACCTACCTCTGAGACCCATATTAGGTTTTTCCGTTTTTCCGTCAGGACGAAAGTCCTGACGGCACATCGTGGCTGACTGGTGCGCTAAGCCCCATCGTGGGATAGGGAGTTGCCGGCCCCCCGAAACGAAGTTTAGGCGGATGAAAAAGCCCTGACGTCACAAGCACGCGGAAAGATAAACAAATATTCCAAGGCTGCAAATGGAGAGACAAGTGAAACAGGAAGTGAAAGGAACCCCTTACATCTCGAAGTCCACAACGATCTTCGACTCACGAACTCGGCGAAGGATGGCAACGACGCGTTGATGGTCCGGATGGTTGGTGTAGGTAGCAAGGTCCTGTTTGTTCGCAAACTCAGCAATAATCGAGAGGTCATACGCATCTGCATCCGTATTGAAGCTCGTGCCGACCTCGAACGATCGAATGACCGCAATCTTGCCGGGGAGCGCTTCAAGCTCACGCTTGAGCATCGACGCATTTTCGGACTTCGATTTCCCTTCGGCGCTCTCTTTCAGTTTCAACAACACGACGTGTTTGATCATAACGAATTCCCTTGATGTGTGTGAGGTTCTCTTGCAATTGTTTCGAACACTCGCCTGGCACGTGCACGAACACCCGGTCCGGCGTGGGGCAACAGGAGTTCAACCGCCGCACGAAATTCATTCTTCAGGTCCGGTTCGCGCGCAGCCATCTTCGTCAAAATCCCCATGGAGTAGGCCTGAATTGCGATTGGTGTCGCGGGTGATTGCAGGTAGTCAAAGCAGAGCGTCACAATACGTCCCTGATGTTTTGGCGGGATTTGAATAAGCTCGAAAATTCTCATGGTATTTCTCGGGACGGCGACGTGAACGCCGGGCTGCTGCATGCGATCGAGCATTGCCCCGATCCAGGGGGTGATGAGCTGTGGATATTGTTGTGCGCAATGGTTCACAATCCAGGCGGACCGCTGAGCGAGGAGATAATCGCCGTGAAGAAACAATCCCATCAATTGTCTGAACCGCCGTTTGTCCGCACCGATCCAACGTGCGATTTTCTCGACGTGGCGCTTCGAGTGTTCGCGGAGGATTTCAGTTTGAAGGTCCATTGTGCTGCCACGATTGCAATAGAAAATGTTCGCCCCTGTTGAGGACGAAAATCCTCAAGGTGCGGGTTATTGCTGCTGGTCCTGGGATTTCTTCAGAACTGGCCAGTCGGCATACGCCAGCTAGAACACGATGACGATGTTTGCGACCGGCACCAGCATCAACAGACT
>DATDNS010000066.1:0-6787 GCA_036518155.1 Bacteroidota bacterium | reverse complement strand
AAGACCTCGTCGACGCATTCAAATTCGAGGTGTTGAACGATAAGGATTACCGTATCGTCGTCACAAAAATGCTCGACGAGGTGCCGGCATTCCAGAGAAGCGACGGCGGTTTTGCATATTGGAAGAACACCGAGGAAACCTGGCCGTATCTCTCGGCCTTCACGATGTATACGCTCGTGCAGGCGGAACGCCAGGGCTATGCCATCGACAACAATGTCAAGGAACGCGGGTTCAGCTATCTGCGCGACGTGTTGAACGGCAAAGTCCGGTTCGGCATGTACAGCGAGGCCGCCTGGAGCTGCACACGGGCGCTTTGTCTCTATACACTGGCGATCAGCGGCAAGCCGGAATTTGGGTACATGGAGAAACTCTACAACGAACGCGCCGGCATCGGGCTCTTCGCGAAAGCGTATCTTCTCAAAGCGTTGAACGCCGCGAAGGGGAACAGAACGATGATCGAGGAGCTCGTCCGCGACCTGATGAACAACGCGAAGGTTGCTCCGACTTCCGCCCATTTCGAGGAGCGCGATGCGGCCGATTGGTACTGGATTTGGCACTCGAATGCGCGCACCACTGCGTTGATCCTCCAGGCGTTGGTCGAAACGCAGCCGGAGAATTCGCTCATTCCGAAAGTCGTCCGGTGGCTCATCGACCGCCAGAAGAACGGGTGCTGGAGGACGACGCAGGAGAACTGGTACATCGTGGATGCTCTGGCGACCTATTTCAAGGCATACGAAAAGGATGAACCCAACTTCACGGCCGAAGTACGTGTGGCAGGGGGCGAGTTCATGAAGGAACTGTTCAAAGGACGAAGTCTCGCACAATCGTTCAAACAAATGCCGTTGTCCGATTTACAGCGCGGGGCGGAATACCCGATGGATTTCCTCAAGCAGGGCCCAGGCCGTCTTTACTACACCGTCCGCATGAACTATTATCCGACAGGACAGACGAAAGCGAAGGAAGAAGGAATCTCGGTCGTGAAGACTGTTGACCGGCTTGTCCCGGCGTCGGATTCTGTCGCGTCGATTTCCGCAGGGGCCGTCAGCAAAGTGACACTTACGATCTCCACAAACCAGGCGCGGAACTTCATCGTCGTGGACGACCCGGTGCCGGCCGGACTGGAAATCATCAACACATCGTTCCAGACAAGCGGCGCGAACCTGCCCGAACAGGAACAGAATCAATCGGAATGGTGGACGTGGAACCCATTCCGTCACCGGGAGATGTACGATGACCGGGCGCTCTTCTTTGCCGATTATTTGCCGGCGGGGTCGTACACACTGACCTATTTGGTGCGGGCAACTTCGTATGGAACATTCGAGGCTCCGGCGACGCGCGCCGAGGGAATGTATGAGCCGGAAATTTTCGGCCAAACGTCGTCCAGGCTGATTCGTGTTCAATAAAGAGCGAAACCACGGATCACACGAAACAAACACAGTTGCACACGGATTATCCTCCGTGTTCATCCGTCGCAATCCGTGTTATCCGTGGTTAATATTCACTCTGTGTCCTTTGTGGTTCTGCATTCTCGTATGAAACGTTTCCTCGCCCGACATATTCGCTTCAGACGCATCCTCGCAATTGGAGCCTGCCTTGCGACATTGTTTGTCGGATCGCTCTTCATTCCTTTGCCTCAGGAAGACTTCTCAAAACAATCCGTTCACTCCCTGCGTGTGCTCGACAGGAACGGAATCCTCCTCCGCGAATTCCTCAACGACGAAGAAGGACGCGGACAATGGAAACCGCTGAACCGGATTGCTCCGCAGATGATCAATGCGACCATTGCCGTCGAGGACCGGCGATACTGGCATCACCCGGGAGTGGATCCGTTCGCCATCGCGCGTGCAGTCTATGAAAACATCAAGGCAGGCGGAATGAGAGTCGGCGGATCGACAATCTCCCAACAAGTGTTGCGCAATATCTATCATCGTCCACGCACACTTGTCAACAAGGCCATCGAAGCGTGGCAGGCCCTTCGGCTCGAGCGGATGATGACGAAACAGGAAATCCTGGAACAGTATCTCAACCGCGCACCGTACGGGAATCAGCTGACCGGGATCGAAGCCGCATCCCGGTATTATTTTCAGAAACCTGCCGCAGACCTTTCCCTGGCCGAAGCCGCGTTCCTCGCAGGACTGCCGAACGCACCGACTTCACTCAATCCCTATCAGAACTTCAACGCCACTCTCAAACGCCAGAAGATCGTCCTGCGCAGAGTGTTCGACCAGAAACTCGTTTTGCGCGATGAATATGAACGGGCAATTCTCCAACCCGTCCAGCCGACTCCGCCCGAAGTCAACTTCCGCGCTCCCCACGCCGTGCAACTGGCGGAAGCACAGTATCGCGACCGGCCGGATATTGCATCGATCACGCTCACGATTGACTATCCGCTGCAGCACGAGATCGCTTGGGCGGTCAAGAGCCATCTCGCCCGCCTCAAACGGAAGAATGTGACAAACGCCGCAGTCGTCGTGCTCGATAACAAGACTGGAGAGATCCGGACACTCATCGGTTCGGCCAATTTCTTTGACGAAACCATCGAGGGACAGGTCAATGGGGCGACGGCGTTGCGCCAGCCCGGCTCCTCCATCAAGCCGTTCATGTACGTCCGGGCACTCGAAGGACCCTTCACTCCGGCCACCGTGCTCCCGGATTTGCCGACACATATTCCGGACGACCGGGGGGATTATATCCCCGAAAACTACGACAAACGATACCACGGTCCCGTCCGGCTGCGAACGGCACTGGCATGTTCATACAACGTACCCGCCGTACGGACGATCCAGGCTGTCGGGATTGGCACTTTATACCAGAGTATGCAAATGGTTGGGATTACGTCGCTTACACAACCCGTTGAGTACTATGGTTACGGGCTAACTTTGGGGAATGCCGAGGTTTCTCTCCTCGAGCTGACCAACGCCTATCGGACTTTCCCAAACCAAGGGGTCTGGAAGCCTTCGCACCTTGTCCAATCCGTGTTGACGATGGAGGGGCACGTTGAGCCAGGGGTCGATGGTGCGCGGGAGCACGCGAAACAACGTCAGGTCTATGAGGAGCGGGCCGCGTACCTCATCACGGACATCCTGAAAGACTACGTCGCGCGGAGACCGGCTTTCGGCAACGCATTCCATTTTCCGTTCGAATGTGCGGTGAAAACAGGGACAACGAAAGACTATCGCGACAACTGGACGGTCGGGTATACGACAGAGTGTACGGTGGGCGTATGGGTTGGCAACTTCGATGCGTCGCCGATGCACGGAGTTTCCGGTGTCACGGGTGCAGGACAGATTTTCTACGATGTGATGATGCTCGTACACGACCATTCCCGGCCGGACAATTTCTCCGTTCCGGCCGGATTGGTTCAGGTTTCTGTTTGTCCCGTCTCGGGATTACTTCCGAACGCCAGCTGCGGCAGGACAATGAAAGAGTATTTCACTGCGGGGAAGGAACCAACAGAGCGCTGCCCGGTTCATCAGGCATTCCGCGTAACGGAAGAAGACGGTACCGTCCATAATCGCGTCTATGAAGTTTTCCCTCCAGAGTATCGCGCGTGGGCCGAAGAAGAGCGCATTCCAATGCCGCCACCGGGGTCCGTCCACATTGAATCCGCGACCAGCAACGCCGGTCTTTCAATTACTCAATCGACAATTGACAATCGGCAGTTCGTTCCGGGCAATTCGCAATCCGCAATTGGTAATCGGCTGTCCCGTTCTTCCAATCGTCAATTACCCTACCGACAATCTCCAAATGTTTTACGCATTCTCTCTCCACTCCCCGGCGATATCTTTAAGATCGACCCTGTTCTTCGTCCCGAGTATCAATCGATCAGGATCCTCGCTGCAATTCCGCAACAATTCTCGGACGTGAGGCTGGTGGTAAACAAGAAAGAAACTCTGCCGTGCGATCCCTCAGGGACCTGGTGGACGTTGAAGAAAGGCAGGCAGCGATTGCAGCTCGAAGCAAGAGACAGGAATCGCGTCGTCGTGAGCAGGCCCATCACTATCCAGGTCGACTGATTATTCTAGAAGTAGTTCCTTTATCTGTGTCAATCCGTTTTTTTTCGCGTGATCCGTGGTTCCTCGTGATTCTGCCTCCGACACTGCCGAAAATTACTTCACCAGCAGCATCTTTCTGTACATCCGCTTTCCGCCAGACTCAAGCACCGACACATACACTCCTGATGTGAAGCGCGCAGCGTTGAATTGAACCTGATAGTATTGTCCGGCTTCCGCCTCCTGATCGAACACCGTTGCCACTTCCTGTCCGAGCACGTTATAAATCTTCATCACCGCCCTGCCGCTTTGTTCCAGCGTGAACTGGAGAGTCGTCGACGGATTGAAGGGATTCGGATAGTTCTGCGCGAGTGTGAATTCTTTCGGTGCAAGACCAACCTCAACATCGACTTCTTCGAGATATTTGTACGATCCCGTCCTGTCAATTTGTTTCATCCGATACGCATAGCGGCCACCGGGAATGCCAACATCCTTGAATTCATAATTCTTCGGGGATGTGCTCGTTCCCGCCCCCGTGACGTACCCAATGTTCAACCAGCTGCCGTCCGCTGACTGCTCGTTGCTTGATGCAAGCTTTTTCCTATCGACTTCCCATCCGGCATTGTTAGTTTCAGTGAACGTCAACCAGTGGAGTGTAACTCCGTGTGTTGCCACCGTCGCAGTAACATTGGTCGCTTCGACCGGTAACGCTATCGACTGAGAGAAGCGAACAACGGTGAAATCGTCCGACGTCAAGGTCTCTGCAGCATTTCCTGCGACGTAGACATTCCCTGACTTGTCAACCCCGATCCCCTTCGCCGCATCTGATCCGTTCGCTGTTCCGTTATAGAACGCGCTCCACGCCAGGTTGCCGGTCTCGCGATCATAACGAAGTACTGTCATGTCGACGGAAGTAACAGACAAGGATCCCCACGCGTACCCGGCAGATCCTGCCAGATACGCGTTCCCTGCTGTGTCCACAGCCAGGCCGGAAGCAAACTCATTGTCGTGCGTAACGGAGCGATTGTACGTCTGCGACCAGAGAATGGATCCTGCAGTGTCCATTCTTACGATAAGCATGTCGGCATCATACGGGGAAGTAACATTGTACGATCCTCCGGCGACGTAAATCCCGCCGTGGCCGTCGTACGCGATCGCGGCCGGATAATCATTACAGTCGGAGGGACCGCTGTAGATCCGGGTCCAGATGGTATCCCCGGCAGTCGTCATCTTCAGCACCGCGATGTCGAAGTTGGACTGGGTTAGCCCTATAACCGATCCGGCGCTCATAAAGACTGAACCCGCAATGTAGAGATAACCGGCGGAGTCACGACAGATGCTGATCCCATCATCCTGCCATGCACCCGGTCCGGAATACGTGAACGCCCATTGTTGCGTTCCGGCAAGCCCCCCGTATTTAACGACCGCAATGTCTGTATTGCTGATATTCGAAGTCAGTTGGCAGTGACCGACGACATAGAAGTTGCCGGAACCATCCGTGATAACAGCGTGCGCCTGATCGTCACCGTTGGAACCTCCCGGATTATACTTCCGTGGCGTGCCGATCATAGACCCCGAAGCATTGTACTTCAACGTGAGGAAATCGTTCGAACCGGAATAGGTGGTGCCGGTTACGATCACGTTGCTGCTTGCATCGAGCGCAATGGCATTCGGTGTGTCACCCCCTCCACCCGCAGTGTAGACCTGCGCCCACTGCTGGACGCCGGTGCGATTGTATTTGATTGTAACCACTTTCCACGCCGATTGATAGGTTTCACCGGCCACATAGACATTTCCCTGTGCGTCGACGGCAATGGCGCGCCCAATATCGGTACTGCCGCCATCATATTTTTTCGACCACAGTGTATCCCCCGCGGGGCTGAGTTTCACGGTGTAGATGTCATCCAATCCTCCCAGGGCGGTGAACACAGAGCCCGTTGCATAGATATAGCCGGAATCATCGACGGCGATCGCCGTGGCACCATCTCCGGAGTTGTCTGAAGATGCATAGTTAGCGCTCCAGAGGAAATTCTCTGAACTATCATATTTCAGTACGAGGTAGTCTCTCGACGAGCTTCCTTGTGCGGAGGTCGTTCCGAACACAACGTTCGTGCCTGTGGTGCTTGTGATCATGCCAATTACCGTATTGGTATAGTTGGCAGTTGATGCGTATGTTGTATCCCACTGCATGGTACCGGAAGTGTTGTACTTTGCGAGGAAAGCTGCGGTACTCCCCGTAAGTGCCGCTGTCCCTGAAACAAAAACATTCCCCGAATTGTCGAGACCGATGCCGCAACCTTGTTCATTCGCCGAGTTTCCCGCCGTCAACACGCTTGCCCAGAGAGAATCTCCACTGGAATTGTACTTGATCGTCATCGCATCGTAATATCCTCCTCCGTCGGTTACGGTCCCTGTGACAAACACGTTCCCCGAACCATCGACCGCGACGGCACTGGCATAATCCGTCCCCCCTGCCATGTCGAAACGCCTTGTCCATACGGTATCGCCTGTGGAATTATATTTTATCGTTATGTAGTCAAAATTACCGGAACCCGTTGCGGCGCTTTTGCCGACGACATAGGAATTGCCCGAAGCATCTGCCGTGACAGCAAGCCCGGCATCGGTGTAGTTGCCGGTACCATTGTAGAGGCGTGTCCATTGCCAGTTCCCCGTGGCGTCGTATTTGATTGTGACAATATCCTCTGAACCAAGAAAGACGGTGCTTTTTGCCGTGCCGACGATGAAAAAATTTCCCGACCCATCGACAGCCATTGCCGCGACAGCGTCGTCGCAGT
>DATDNS010000065.1:0-2253 GCA_036518155.1 Bacteroidota bacterium | reverse complement strand
TCAAGTGAAGCAATTGACTATCCCGAAGAAAACCGGTCTAGAATTATCCCTGCAACATTCTCAACCGACTGCGAGTCGCTGAGTTTTATCCACGTAATGCTTTTGTCCGCGCGAAACCACGTCATTTGACGTTTTGCGAACCGACGTGTGTTCCGCTTCATCAAATTCACGGCTTCATCGTAGTCCAGATTCCCGCCTAGGTAATCAAGAACTTCCTTGTAACCCACCGTGTTCAGGGCGTTCAGCCCCTTTCCATAACCCCTTGCCAGGAGTTGTTTTACTTCCCCGACCAATCCACCGGACAGCATTGCATCGACCCGGTCATTGATTCTCCTGTAAAGGATATCCCTCGGCCAATCCAATCCGAACTGATGAACCTCGAACGGCGGAGGGGTCGACTGCTCGCGGTGAAATTTCGAAATTGGAACTCCCGTGACGTAGTATACTTCAAGGGCACGTATGATCCTCCTTGGCTTACTCCGCTCCATCCGGACAGCACTTTCAGGGTCGATGCGCTCAAGCGTCGCAAGAAGGGTGTCTGGACCCTCTTCCTTGAGAAGCGTTTCCAATTGATTGCGGATCTCGGTATTCTTTTCCGGTCCGTCGAATAACCCCTGGGTTACGGCTTTGATATAGAGTCCCGATCCCCCTACGAGTATCGGTTGCTTGCCCCTGCCAAGAATATCCAAAATTGTCTCCCGCGCAACTCCCCCAAATTTGCCGGCACTGTAGTCCTCCGAAAGATCAAGAATGTCGATGAAGTGATGCGGTATTCGCTTTCGTTCTTCCTTTGTCGGTTTCGCTGTGCCGATATCGAGGTGCCTGTATATTTGACGTGAATCCGCCGACACAATTTCTCCGTTGAGACGTTCTGCCAGTACCAGGGAAACTGCGGTTTTCCCCGACCCGGTAGGTCCGACAACGGATAACAAGTTAGACTTTTGCAGGCGAGCTTCCACGACAGGAGTCAGTTGCCCCAACCCTTTTTTCCAATGAGGGGTACAAATTTGAATCCGCGGTCTTCGCGGACCTGAAACCGTTCCCCTTCCTTCGTTATGATTCGAAGTGATTGTGTCTCGAGATCGCCGACGGGTATCACCAGATTGCCGCCGTCAGCAAGTTGTTGAAGAAGTGCGTCGGGTACCTCCGGCGCTGCAGCCGTAACAATGATACCGTCATAGGGCGCAAATTCAGACCAGCCGACTGTCCCGTCACCACAACGTGTTGCGACCCGATACCCAAGCTTCTCCAACAGTTTTCTGGACTGTAAATGGAGGTCAATATGCCTTTCGATGGTGAAGACCCTGCATCCCATTTCCGCGAGGACCGCAGCCTGGTAGCCGGACCCGGTTCCAATTTCAAGGATTTTCGAATCCCGACTGGTTTTCAATTCCTGCGTCATGAACGCGACAGTATAAGGCTGGGAAATTGTCTGGGTCTTTGCGATCGGAAGCGCTGTGTCTTCATACGCCCTGTTGAGAAAAGGCTCGAGGACGAACATATGCCGCTCAACGTTCTTCATTGCGTCAAGCACACGTAGATCAGTAATCCCCTTCTCTTTCAACAACGCAACCATGTCATTTCGCTCTTCTTCAAATCGTCCCATCAATATTCCCTGAAGAGTACTCTGATGAAGTTCAATGTCGTGGTCCAGTTCGTCATATGGCTCTTCGCACCGTCATAAACCGTTTCAATAGGGACAAATTCTACGGAGAAACCTCTTTTGACCGCTCTGATCAGAAACTCCGTCTCGGCTTCAAATCCTGGAGAGTCACACGCTATGTCGGAAAAAGCCCGTCGCGCAATGTATCGAAAACCGCATTGGCTATCCGGGATCCGTACACCAGTCCGGGCAGAAACCAAAAATGACGTCACAGAATTGGAGAATCTGCGGTGGAGCGGCATCCTTGTCCCAAGTTTCTTCCGACGTCCGACAATCAACTCTGCATTCGTCCGTGCTTTTGTTTCGAGAAACAACTGGATATCCTCGGGTCGGTGCTGCAAGTCTGCATCAAGAGTGATGATCCCCTCTACTTCAGGCTCGTTCTTCAGCACTTCGAAACTTTTCCGAAGTGCGGCGCCTTTGCCAAGATTGTTTTCAAGACGAATTACTCTGACGCCGTTTCGCACGCATACGCCGGCGGTTTCATCTGTCGAACCGTCATCCACCACGACGACATCCGAAAGGGAGACAGCAGACCTGAGTCTCGAAAACAGATCACCAAGCGTTGCCGCAGCATTATAGGCGGGTAT
>DATDNS010000064.1:0-6228 GCA_036518155.1 Bacteroidota bacterium | reverse complement strand
TACGCCAGGCATCCTGGTTTTTTAATTCCGCCAGCGTACTCTCAAGGTCAAAAGTCGAAACTGCAACGACTGATTGACCACCCGCTTGAGCATTAGTTTTTGATATCCTTGCGGTCTCTCCCATACGACAACTCCATTCTGCGATTATTGACGTTTCACCCGACTGTTGACAATACAGCGGCGACTAATTCATTATACCGCCGGCCTCTTTATCCACCAACCACACAAGCTTGCCGTTTGAAGGCCGAATCAAACGAGCAGGCAGGGGCTCGCCGGTGGCATCGTTTGCAGTAACCTGACGCAATACCTTTGCTTTCTCCTTGCCCGCAACAAGGAATACAACCATCGCTGCGCGATTGATGATGTGCGGAGTCAAAGTGGCTCGCTGGAAATCGTCTTTCCCGGAATTTCCTTCCACGACCCATCGCTTATCTTCCTTCAGTGCACGTGACCCCGGAAACAACGATGCCGTATGACCGTCTTCTCCTAGACCAAGCAGGACGACATCGAAAGCGGCGGGGCGATTGCCGAAGTAGGCTTTCAGCACAGATTCGTATTCGAAGACAGCTTTTTGTGGAGTGGGGGCACAGCGAATAGGATGGATCTGGTCGGTGGGAATCGGGACACGGTCGAGGAACGCTTCCCGTGCTGCGTGTTCATTACTCCGCCGATCGTCCGGCGGCACGCAGCGTTCGTCGCCCCAGAACACGTGCACCTTGTTCCATTGTATGGTTGTGGCGCAGGGTTCCGTGGCGAGGAGTTCATAGGTGCGCTGCGGTGTCTTTCCCCCGGAAAGCACGAGACTAAACCGATTGTGAGCCTCGATGGCGATCTTCGACTGTTCCGCGATGAGTTCTGCTGCCGCGCGACTTAACGATTCAAGGTCCGGCAGTATGCGCATCATCGCGATGAGTCCTTCGTCTCTTCGGTTTCAGCGACCGTCGGCTGGAGCCAACTCCGCCCATCCTGCGCAATAAGCAGTTCCGCGGATTCCGGCCCCCAGGTGCCGGATTGGTAGTTCGGAAAATCGATCGGCGGAGTTCCCTCCCAGGCTTCGAGAACAGGCATAATAATCGACCAGGCGGCTTCAACCTGGTCGTCGCGCATGAAGAGTGTCGCATCTCCGCGTATCACGTCCAGGAGAAGCGTCTCATACGCCTCAGGGCTGGAATCGCCGAACGCTTCCTTGTAGCTGAACCGCATATCCACCGGCCGGAGCCGGATTGCGGGACCCGGTTGTTTCGCCTGGAAGCGAACGGAAATACCTTCTTCGGGCTGAATGCGAATGGTCAGACGATTGGGGTGAATATCCCTGATCGCCGAAAGTGGAAACGCCTGATGCGGCACCGGCCTCAGCTGGATCACTACCTCGGAATACTTGAACGACATCCGCTTTCCGGTTCGAAGATAGAACGGCACATCCTGCCAGCGCCAGTTGTCGACGAATAGCTTGAGGGCTGCAAATGTTTCAGAAGAGGAATCCGCGGCAACCCCCGGCTCCGAACGGTAACCTGCAACACGCTGACCCTTGAACCAGCCGGGACCGTATTGTCCACGAGCCGCCACCAGATGCACGTTGCCAGGTTCGATTGGCCGAACGGCATGGAGCACATCCACCTTCTTGTTCCTGATTTCATCCGCTTTGAACGAAACCATCGGTTCCATCGCAATCAGACAGAGGATCTGCATAAGGTGATTCTGGATCATGTCCCGCAGCGCCCCGGCTTTTTCGTAGTATGGGCCTCGGTGTTCCACGCCGATGTTTTCGGCAACGGTGATCTGGACGTGATCGATATACCGTCGATCCCAGATCGGTTCAAGCAGCGCGTTCGCAAACCGAAATGCGAGAATGTTCTGGACTGTCTCCTTGCCCAAATAATGGTCAATCCTGTAGATCTGCGCTTCGGTGAAGATCGACGTCAACGACTTGTTCAACGCGCCAGCGGAGGCAAGGTCACGGCCGAACGGTTTTTCAACGACGATGCGCGTACGCTCGCGATCGACGCAAAGTTTTTGCTTTCCGAGCTGCGCAGAGATTGTCTCGACCATATTCGGCGGTACGGCAAAGTAAAATATCTGGTTGGCTTTGGTGTTCCATTCTTTGTCGATTGTGCATAACCGATCGGAAAGTCCGGCGAAAGCGTCCGGCGCGCTGAAGTCGGCGTGAATGAACTGCAGATGAGCCGCAAAGGAGTCCCATTTGTCCGCGTTTCCCCTCCCCGTTCGCGAAAACTGTACGACCCCCTCACGCAGATGTTCACGGAATTGGTCGTCGCTGAGAGATTTCATGTCCACGCCGATGACCGCGAAGCGATCGGGCAGCCATTTATCGACGTGGAGATCGTAGAGAGCGGGGATGAGTTTCCGCCACGTGAGGTCGCCACCGGCGCCGGTGATGACAATAACGGTCGGATCTTTCGATGCGTACGATTCCATAAAGTTCGTTCAATCCTCTCGCCATGCGGTATGAAAGACGCCTGCGGCGTCGACACGCTCGTATGAATGAGCGCCAAAATAGTCCCGCTGTGCCTGAATGAGATTAGCCGGCAGCCACGGGCTTCTGTAACCATCCATGTACGAAAGTGAAACGGATATTCCCGGGACGGGGATAGCCAATCCGACAGCCACCTGGACGACGGCGCGCAGCTGCTGCTGCCGGTCGATTATGTCCTTGACGATCCCGGAGTCAAGCAGGAGACTTCGAAGATCCGGTTTCGCCTCGTAGGCGATTCGTATTTTCTCCAGCAACGTGGCGCGGATGATACACCCTCCCTGCCAAATGCGGGCGATATCCCCGAGCTTGAGGTTGTATTTGTACGTGTCCGACGCGACCCGAAGCAGACTCATCCCCTGGGAATAGGTGATCAACATTGCCGCGTACAAGGCGTTGCGAATCTGTTCGATAAATGTCTCCTGATCGCCTTGAAATGACCTGCCGACGTTATCGTGGATTTGGCTCGCACTCACACGGTATTCCTTCAGGTCGGAAAGCTGTCTCATCATGACCGCCAGGTCGACCGTGGGCAGGGGAACTCCCAGCGTCATTGCCTCCTGCGATGTCCAGAGACCGGTTCCTTTCTGTCTAGCCTCATCGAGAATGACATCGACGAGATCCTTGCCGGTGCGGTCGTCTTTTTGTGCGAGAATGGCACCGGTAATTTCAATGAGATAACCTCCGAGCTCTGTGAAGTTCCACTGCTCGTAGATCGAGTGCAGCCTGTCATTGGTGAGCCCCATCGATTGTTTCATGAGGTGGAAGCTCTCGGCGATCAATTGCATCGCTCCGTACTCGATTCCATTGTGGACCATTTTCACGTAATGGCCGGCCGAACCCGGTCCGAGATATGTGACGCACGGTTTCCCGCCCACGCGCGCGGCAATAGCCTCAAAGATCTGCCTCACTCGCTCGTACGATTCCTTTTGGCCTCCGGGCATGATGCTCGGTCCCTTGCGAGCCCCTTGTTCGCCGCCGGAGATCCCGACTCCCATGAAACCTATTCCCTTCTTCTTCAATTCGGCTGAACGCCGCTCGGTATCCCTGAAATATGAATTTCCGCCGTCGATGATCAGGTCACCCGCGTTCAGAAACGGACCGAGTTCGTGAATGACGGCATCGACGGGGGGACCGGCAGGAATAAGAAGCATGACAACTCTTGGTTGGCGGAGATGCCCGATAAGGTCGTTGAGATTATCAGCACTGCAAATATTGTGTCCTTCCGCCTCTTTCCTCAGACTCTGCACTTTGGCCGTATCCTTGTCGTATCCTGCAACTGCGAATCCACGATCCGCCATATTCAACAAAAGATTGCGTCCCATAACCCCGAGACCAATCATTCCAAGTTCATAGCTTGAATTACTCATCGTGTCATTCCTTTACTCCTGCAAAGACTCACGGTATTGCCAGCCCGAACGTTGCGAGCGCCGCCCGGGTCGATTGTTGGTTTATGTGCCGAACCCCCATAATCCCCAGCGTACGGGCAACTTCGACGAACATTGCGCGATCCTCGATGTATACGACGTCCGATGCAGGCACCTGGGCGATATCCAGTGCAATGCGATAGATGTCTGCGTCAGGTTTTCGAAAGTGGACAAAACTGGATACAACAAAGGAATCGATGATTGACCCGAGCTTGAATTGCTCGACTCTGTGCGTGGTGAGTTCCCTTCCCTCATTGCTTACAGCCACAACTTTCAGACTGTGTTGGCGTTTCAGCGAGCGGATGAACTCGATCATTTCCGGGTAAGGTTTCGACTGCTGAAACATGAACGTTTTGAATTCACCGGGCGAAAATGTTCTTTTCTCATAGAACACGACCCGGTTGAGGTATTCATCGAGACTCAACTTCCCTTCTTCATAGGTATCAAAGGTCAGATGATGCCTCTCATTCAATTCGTCGTAATCAAGCCGGAACGTCTCGGCGGCACGTTTCCGCATTCCGTGATCCCAGCCGTTGGTCAGGAGAACTCCGCCGATATCGACGAAGAGGGTTGTTCTTGCCGGAGATTTCACGCAGCACCTTTTGGGACGGGCTCGGACATTTTCTCCTTGAGCTTGCCCATAAGGACATCATACGCTTTCACAAATTTGTCGACGCCTTCTTTCTCCAGTTGCAGGGTCACGGCATCCAGGTCAATGCCAATCTGCTTTAGCTGATTCAGCGTTGCCTGAGCACCCTCGGGATTATCCGTCAGCGTTGAACGGGGGTTTCCGTGGTCACGATAGGCATTGAGCGTTTCAAGAGGGACGGTATTGATCGTCTCGGCACCGATAAGGGGCTCGACATATTTTACGTCGGAATACTTCGGATTCTTTGTGCTCGTACTAGCCCACAAAAGCCGCTGAGTTCTCGCTCCGAGTCGAGCGAGTTTGCTGAACCGTTTGTCGTCAAATGCTTCACTGTAGATACGATAGGCAGCTTTTGCACTGGCAATCGCAACTTCTCCAATCAACGATTTTGCCGTCCCGGATTCTTTCCCGGGCGCTTGTGATTTCTTCTCCAATATTGGATCGAGCAGAACGTCAATACGGCTCAAAAAGAAGCTCGCAACGGACGAGACGTTTTGCAGTTGCTCTTTTCGTGTTGCGCGCGATTCCATTGCGCCGATATATGCCTCAATAACCTGGCGATACCGCGGGAGGCCAAACAGAAGTGTGATGTTGACATTGATGCCTTCGCGAAGGAGTTCGCGGATTGCCGGGATTCCGGCTTCCGTACCCGGGACTTTGATCATCACATTGGGGCGGTTGACCGCTTTCCAGAGTATCCTTGCTTCTGCGATGGTCGCGTCGGTGTTGTTCGCGAGCTTCGGCGACACCTCCAGGCTGACAAAGCCATCCGCCGAATGCAACCTGTCGTACGTCGGGCGAAGGATGTCTGCCGTGCGCTGGATGTCCTCCACCGTCAACGCCTGATAAATTTCCTCAGCACTCTTGCCCTGGTCAGCCATTTCGCGTATTGCCGAGTCATAGTCGTGGCTTTCCGCAATTGCCTTTTCGAAAATGGAAGGGTTGGATGTCACTCCTCCCACGCCGTCATTGTTGACCAGGCGCAGCAATTCGCCGCTCTCGATCATTCCTCTGCTGATAAAATCCGTCCAGATACTCTGGCCGAATGATTCAAGCGATCGTAGGGGGTTTGATTTCATGGTTCTCTCCGTTCCGTTGTTCATCAATTGCCGAATTACAGCGCCCGATCGGGAATTCTGCCGAACATCGCCGCACGAATTTTGAGTCCAATTCCGCCGTGGAGCTGTGGTGCCGGGATCGTTCGAACGAAGGGTGGATCACTCAGAAGGGGCAGGGTTGCTTTGTAGAGACGGGACACTACCAATTCCTTTCAACACGAGCACGGAATGATTCCAGCCCGCTACCACGCGATTCCAACGTTACGCAATCAAAAACAAGCCCTTTTTGGGCATCCAACACCTTCACGCGCACTGTCTTAACGTATTCGAAGAAGACCAAGTTCCCCGCACCATCACACGGGGCGTTTTTGCCGCAATTCACCTCATTGGACTCCTGTCGCGTCAGCACTCTTGATGTTCTCGCACGAAATGTTGGAGGGAACACTTTGTGTGCAGGATGCGTTCATACAGTAGACAAAATTTCTTTGAGCAAACCGTGACTAAAGTTTTGCAGGAACCTGAACCGAACACGCGAATTCACCATTTGATTTCCCAGCTCGGGAGCCCCGATGGTGCGGAACGGCAACGCGCGAGAAAGCAACT
>DATDNS010000063.1:0-3125 GCA_036518155.1 Bacteroidota bacterium | reverse complement strand
CCTGAGTTCTCCGATTTTGTTTTTGTTTCGGGACGCAAGGACGAGTCGTGTCATGGCACGAGCTTCCTGTGCGTTGTGACCGGTTCGAACAATATATGCCTTCTTCCTCGATTCATCTTCCTCCTTAGTATCTGGTCTTGTTCTCTTTACGTTCCCATTCACGAAATGCAATAAGCGCCTCCTCTTCCAGCAGTCGTTCGGCAGGAATCTGCCGCCTTTCAATCGGGAACGAGATTTCGCTGTAGATCAACCTGTCATCGAACCCGATATTCGCAGCTTCTTCACGCGAATTCGCATAGTAGATGCGATCCAACCTCGCCCAGTAGATTGCCCCCAGGCACATCGGGCACGGTTCACACGTTGTGTAGATGGCGCATCCGTCGAGCTTGAAACTTCCGGTTGTGCGACACGCTTCACGGATCGCCATGATTTCGGCGTGCGCCGTCGGGTCGTTCATGGACGTTACAAGGTTTGTTCCCACGGAGACTATTGTTTCGTTCCGTACGATGAGCGCCGCAAACGGTCCTCCGCTGTTTTGCCGGACATTGTTAAGCGAGAGCGCTATTGCCTCCCTCATCAGTTCCTTGTGTTTTTCGACTGCCATAGAATTTCTAGCCCACCATTGCTTCAATCGCCTTCTCAATCCTGTCCACGCCGACGATTTCCACCTCACCCTGAGTCTTCAGGTTCTTGAGATTGTTCTGCGGAATAATAATTCGTTTGAAACCCAATTTTGCGGCTTCCTGAACGCGTTTTTCAATCTGACCAACCGTGCGAATCTCTCCACCAAGGCCAATTTCCCCGACTGCGACCGATGTTGAATCGACGGGCACGTCGCGAAGGCTCGACGTTATCGAGACCGCAATGCCCATGTCCACTGCGGGTTCGTCGATTTTGATGCCACCGGCAATATTCACGAAGACGTCGCTTTGGCCAAGATTCAGTCCTACTCGTTTTTCCAGCACTGCCAGGAGAAGCGCCAGTCGCCGGTAATCAAATCCGGTGCAGTTTCGCTGCGGAAGTCCGTAGCTCGTCGAAGTGACCAGAGCCTGTACCTCGACGAGGATGGGCCGAGAGCCCTCGATGCTTGCGACCACCGTCGACCCCGAGGAGCCGTAGTGCCGTTGCGAAAGAAACACCTCGGATGCATTTTTCACTTCGCGCAGGCCCTCTTCCTGCATTTCAAAAATTCCGATTTCATTCGTCGATCCGAACCGGTTCTTCAACGCGCGCAGAATCCTGTATGAATAATGGGCTTCACCTTCAAACTGCAGGACTGTATCCACCATGTGCTCGATCACTTTCGGACCTGCGATGATCCCTTCCTTGGTTACGTGACCCACGACGAAGACTGGGACGTTCCGGGTCTTGGCAAGTCGAAGCAACAACGCAGTCGATTCGCGCATTTGGCTCACACTTCCCGGCGCACTCTCGAGTCCGGGACGATACATAGTCTGGATCGAATCAACGATGAGGAGATCCGGAATATCCCGTTCAATGACATCCAGGATCAGGTCCAGATTCGTCTCAGCGAGAAGGAGCATATTCGGCGCTTTGGGTGAATTCAGACGTTCGGCCCTGAGTTTTATCTGGCGAACTGATTCTTCGCCCGTCACATAGAGGATAATCTGATCCCGGAGTTCCAACGCCATTTGCATCATGAGGGTCGATTTGCCGATTCCGGGGTCGCCTCCGAGCAACACGAGCGATCCGGGAACAAGACCCCCGCCAAGAACTCTGTCAAATTCGTCGATGTTGGTTTTGATGCGGGGGACGTCTTCGCGTTCGACGTCTGCAAGGGGAACTGGCTCAATATTCGAAGCGGCGCCCAGGGGTTTTCGCGAGGCCTTCAGAGGGTGTTGAGCCTCTTCAACGAACGTATTCCACGATTCACAATTGGGACACTTGCCAACCCACCGGGGTGAAACGTATCCGCACGATTGGCAGACGTATTTTGTCGTGATCTTTGCCACTGGAACATTCTGACCGATGATAGAGCACTGAACAGACTATGCAGATACGGCCAACGTTGATGCAATCCAAATATACAATTGTCGGAGGCCGTATTCAAGGAGACAATCCACGGTTCCAAAGCGCAAACTGAAGACAAGAGGGAAATCCGGACGAGGACACGGTTCATCGTGCCGGTCCTTGAAGACAAAAAAGAAACCCCGTCATAGCTACTGACGGGGTTGTTGACACATCCGTACTGCAATCGTCCGGACGTTCCGGGATTACAGCCTTGCCCAGCGCGCCTTTGCCTTCTTCACATTTGCGTTCATAGGATAGTCTTTCACAACCTTTTCAAACGCTTCCTTTGCTTTGGCCTTGTCGCCCGTTCGTTCATAACATTGCGCAAGCATGAACTGGGCATCCCCTTTTTTCTCTGAGCGTTTGAACGTCATCACTTCCTCGAACTCCCGCATTGCTTCCTTGTATTTTTTCTGTGCATACTTTGACTCGCCGATCCAATAATGACAATTGTCGGCTATTTCATCAGGGACTTTTTCATCCAGCATCTTCTGGAAGGAAGCCGCGGCGTCCGCGTATTTTTTTGATTTGAATGCTCCCAGAGCCTCCTCGTATTCCGCCATGGGAATATCGGTTTTCATCGTCGACTCGGACTTGCTGACGTCAGTCATCGGTTGGGCTGCCGCAGTTTTCGCAGCCTCTTCGGCTTTGTCTGCCCTGTCTTTCTCCGCAGCATATTTCGCTTCAGAGTCATTGAGTCTTGCTGTCAATTTCTGAACGTCATCTTCGAGCTTGAGATTCTTCTGGCGCAGATCAGTGTTGTCAGCTTTGAGCATTTCCATCTGCTTTTGTGCATCATCGACAGGGGCCGTTTGCACCTGCGTCTGAACCGGCGCCGTCTCAGCTTTTTGAGTTGAATCCGCCTGTTTCTCTCCCACAAAGTTCGTCAAGGCCTGGTCATACGGTTTTGCTTCTGTCGAGTCCGACCCCTGGCTTGATCCCGCCTGCTGGGTTGCCTCTTCACTTCCGCCACACCCTGAGACTGCAAAAAATGCTAAAACCAGGAACACAAAGACCACATTCCTGAGTACGAACAGATTTTGCCGTGACGTACTGGGAGCCATAAAACCTCCGAACATTGACAATAGGTTTAG
>DATDNS010000062.1:0-4685 GCA_036518155.1 Bacteroidota bacterium | reverse complement strand
GAAGTACGAAGAAGCTCTCAGTTTGATGCAGGAGTACACCCAGAATGACTCGCTTCGAAAACATATGTACGCCGTCGAAGCTGCGATGAGAGCGTACGCCCGGAAGTTCAACGCCGATGAGGAACTCTGGGGGATTGTCGGTGTTCTGCACGATTTTGACTACGAAAAATACCCAAACGCTCCTGACCATCCGACGAAAGGATCCGAGATTCTCAAGGAAAAGGGATATTCAGAAGAAGTCCGCAGGACCATTTTAAGCCACGCAGATTACACGAATGTGCCTCGCGACACACAAATGGCAAAGACCCTGTACGCGTGTGATGAGTTGTGTGGGTTCATCATTGCGTGTTCCGTGGTTCGGCCAAACAAGATTGCCGACCTTGAAGTTTCTTCCGTCAAAAAGAAAATGAAGGACAAGGCGTTTGCAAGAAATGTGAGCAGGGAAGATATACAGAAAGGGGCGGAGGAACTGGGAATTCCTCTTGACGAACACATCAAATTTGTTATCGAAGCGCTGAAGGGAGTGTCCGGACGATTGGGGTTCTAGCTGCAATTCAATTCCAGCTGTCGCCTGATGACGAGCGACGACTGGAGAGTGCTTTCAATCCAGCTTCTCGAAGCGTGCCTGGAAAAACCTCAGGTATTTCGGCTCATAGACCATTTTCAGCCCTTTAATCCTCTCCCTGCGCGAATAGACCGCTTCGACGGCTTCACCCGTGACATCGCAGTGCGCCTGTGTGTAGACTCGCCGAGGAAACGTCAACCTCACAAGCTCGAGTTTTGGGAAATAATGGTCTCCTGTTTTCTTATCCCTGCCAGCCGAAACAATTCCCCGTTCCATCGAGCGGATTCCTGACTCCTGATAGAGTTCCGCAGCCAGCGTCTGAGCCGGAAATTCAGTCTGCTTAAGGTGGGGAAGGAATTTCTTTGCATTCAGGAACACCGCATGACCGCCGATCGGTTGGACGACGGGCACTCCTGAGGCAATCATCCGTTCTCCGACATATTCGACCTGACCTATGCGTGCCCGGATATGGTCCTCCTGAACTGATTCCTCGATCCCTCTTGCCATCGCCTCCATATCCCGGCCGGCAAGCCCACCGTATGTGTGTAATCCCTCGTAAACAACGACCATATTCCGCGCCTCTTCGAAAATCTCCTGATCGTTGAGAGCAAGGAAGCCGCCGATATTTACGAGCAAATCTTTCTTTCCGCTCATCGTGCAGCCATCAGAATAGGAGCATTGTTCGAGCAGGATATCCGCTATCGACTTCTTTTCATAACCTTGTTCTCTGACTTTCACGAACCAGGCATTTTCGACGGCTCGCGTGGCATCGAGAATCACGCGGATTCCGTGCTTTTTGCTGAGTTGATGGACTGCCTTCAGATTCTCGATTGAGATCGGTTGTCCGCCAGCCATGTTGACGGTAAGCGCGACCGTGATGTAGGGGATGTTTTTCGCGCCGACCTTTTTGATGAGGTCTTCATACTTCTGGAGATCAACATTGCCTTTGAATGGATGAAGGCTGTCTGGATCGTGCGCTTCGTCGACAATGACATCAACAAATGTTCCGCCGGCAAGCTCCTGGTGAAGACGGGTTGTCGTGAAATACATATTGCCCGGAACATAATGCCCTGGTTTGATCAAAATTTGAGAAATAATATGTTCGGCACCGCGACCCTGGTGGGTGGGAACAAGATGCTTGTATCCGTAAAATTTCTGGACGTTTTCTTCGAGATGATAAAAATTCTTGCTCCCTGCATAAGCCTCGTCGCCGAGCATCATCCCAGCCCATTGGTAATCGCTCATCGCGTTCGTTCCGCTGTCCGTAAGCAGGTCAATATAGACGTCTTCGGACTTCAGGAGAAAAGTGTTGTAGCCAGCATTGATGAGGGCCTTTTTCCTGTATTCAGGAGTTGTCATCTTGAGCGGTTCAACCACCTTGATTTTGAACGGCTCTGCCCATGATCTCTTTGTCGTTGTCGCCATCTGATAATCCTTATTCTTCGAGAAATGTTTTGAGAAAAAAAATCGTGAACCAAAATAGTCCAAATTTGCTGCATATCCAAGATGAAACCTTGCGCCACAATGATAGCCAATCATCTTGCATTTTGCTTCCTGATGACCTATCTTGCCAATCATGATAACAGAGCACGCGTTGAAGTCGCTGAAGCACATTGTCGGATCCGACTGCTTTCTTGATTCGGAAGAAGACAAAATTGCGTACTCATACGATGCCACACCGCTTCTACATCAGCGTCCGGAAGCAATCCTTATCCCGCATACCCCGCTGCAAATTTCTCAAATCCTGCAATTGGCCAACGAGGAGAAATTTGCCGTTGTTCCGAGAGGAACCGGCTCCGGGTTGAGCGGTGGTTCCATTCCTGTTGAAAATTCCGTTGTTCTGCTGATGAGTCATTGGGACAAGATACTCGAGATCGATAGCGCCAATCTCACAACTTGGGTCGAACCGGGAGTCATTACCGGAAAGCTCCATTCGTCTGTTGAAGAAGTCGGACTGTTCTATCCTCCTGACCCGGGGAGTGCGGCAATATGCACGATAGGCGGTAATGTCGCCGAGAATGCAGGAGGATTGCGCGGTCTGAAGTACGGAGTGACGAAGAATTATGTGATGGGCATGGAAGTGGTTTTGCCAACCGGCGAAATCATCGTGATCGGAGGAAAATCCACTAAAGATGTCGCAGGGTACAACCTCAAGGATTTTCTCGTCGGCTCAGAGGGAACATTGGGTGTTTTTACGCGAATCCTTCTCAAATTGATTCCCAAGCCGGATACTTCGCAAACCATGCTTGTCTTTTTCGACAAAATGTCGGATGCGGCGGACACGGTTTCGGACATTATCGCGTCAAAGATTACCCCGGCTGCACTCGAATTCCTCGACCAAACAACCATCAAGTGCGTCGAAGAATTTGCGCATCTTGGCCTGCCGACGACAATCGAAGCAATTCTCATGATTGAGGTTGACGGCCGCGCTTCGATGGTGGAAGAAGATGTGGTGGCGATTCAGTCCATTTGCGAACGTCACAGGCCGGTCAACTTCAAAGTTGCATCGACCAAAGAGGAAGCAGCAAAGCTTCGGAGTGCGAGGAAAGTTGCCTTTTCGGCTCTTGCGCGAGTCCGGCCTACGACGATTTTGGAGGATGCGACGGTGCCGAGGAGTGAGGTTCCTGCGATGCTCGAAAAAATTCACGGAATTGCCTCGAACTACAGTCTTCTGTTCGGCATTTTTGGGCATGCGGGCGACGGCAATCTGCACCCAACGTGTTTGACTGATGAGCGGGACAATGATGAAATTACGCGCACGCACAAAGCTTTTGATGAAATATTCTCGGCGGCCGTCGGATACGGAGGAACCATAACAGGTGAGCACGGAACAGGCCTTGCAAAAAAACAGTTCTTCGAAAAGATCGCCGGCCCGGCGCAAATCGGCATGATGCGATCCATCAAGGCTTCCATTGACCCGAACTCCATTCTGAATCCCGGAAAAATATTCTCGTTGAGTCCCCGTTGCGAAGGGTCTATGCCCAGATCGAAAGACCAAATCGCAAAGTTCGCCGATATGGGAGCATTTACATAGTCAGGCGATGACGAAAAATGCGCCCCGATAAATCGCATTGACTTTGATCCGTTGAATTGAGATCGTGGACAAAATGCCGCAATGAAGCATGACTGGCTCCTCCCCGGCCTTTCGTGCAATGTCGTGGGTCCCCAATCGCGGCTCCTCGACCTCGAAACATTGTCAACTCTCTGAAATTAAAATCCGCAGTATCAAGATCTTATCCTTCAGACAGCAAAGTGAATTGCAAGCTTCGTTTTGATGCACGATGATTCCGCTCCGAGACAAGAATCCCACGCGTCTTGTTCCATATGTTAACGTCTCGTTTATCATCATCAATGTGCTCGTCTTTGCCTATGAACTCACACAGGGTGGGTCGATTGACGATTTGATTAGACGGTTTGCTGTGATCCCTGCCAATATTACATTGAGTTTTGGAGGTCATCATCTTTCTATCACAGCACTGAGAAGTTTATTCACTTCAATGTTTTTCCATGCGGGCTGGCTTCATCTCGGCGGAAACATGCTGTACTTGTGGGTGTTTGGCGACAACGTTGAGGATAAACTGGGTCACGCCCGCTATGTCATATTCTATCTTCTTTGCGGGATTGTCTCTTCAGCCCTCTATGTCTATGTCGATCCGCATTCCCAGGTCCCAACCATCGGCGCAAGCGGCGCGATTTCCGGTGTATTGGGAGCATACATTTTGCTGTTTCCGAAAGCCCGTGTATTGACGGTGATTCCCATTTTTATCTTTCTTCAGTTCGTCGAGCTTCCCGCTATTCTTGTCCTCGGGCTTTGGTTCGTTCTTCAGCTGTTTAGCGGATTGGCTTCGCTCGGACAACAGACTGCGGAAGGAGGGGGAGTTGCGTGGTGGGCTCACATTGGCGGTTTCGCTGCGGGATTAGTCCTCATCTTTCCAATGAGAAAATTTCGGTAATTCACAGATATTCAAATGACTTAATAGACGTTGTCTAAAGATATTAACATTCCGAACGACGATTTCATTGCCAAGTGCATGCATTGCGCATTATGCCTGCCTTCCTGTCCAACGTATGTCCTGACCGGTAACGAAAGATCTTCACCTAGGGGAAGAATCCGCTTGAT
>DATDNS010000061.1:0-6834 GCA_036518155.1 Bacteroidota bacterium | reverse complement strand
TCGACACAAGGATGATTCCCGACACGACGGGCCAAAACTCCGATACCGCGCCTTGCGACAGGATGCTGTGGATTACCCCGAGAAGGATTCCTGAGAGAAACAGAACCAATGCCATGGCTGCGGCAAAGATGAGGA
This sequence comes from Bacteroidota bacterium, assembly GCA_036518155.1. Classification (GTDB taxonomy): domain Bacteria; phylum Bacteroidota; class Ignavibacteria; order UBA10030; family UBA10030; genus JADGQA01. The sequence continues at coordinate 6,699 of DATDNS010000061.1, read as the reverse complement.
GGATCCTCAGAAATCTGAGGAAGAATCCCCCGCAATTCTCGAAATACGACCGCAGGGAAAATGGCTTTTCATTGTTCGCGAGAAAGGCAATCGTGCCTCCGCCAAGAAATGCGTTCACCAGAATGTATGACGCGATGAGCCACCAGAGCTGCGAAAGGAGCGCGCCAATTTGATCGCCAAATTTGAACATGAAATCGGTGTAGACAGTGTAGTCAAAATCCTTTACGAGTCTTTCGAGGCTCAAGGAATCGCCGAGTGTGCCCGCGAGGACCGATTGGAATCCCCACGCAACGGCGGCCGCAACGAGAATATTTACGGCGTAGAGGAGGACGATGAGGCGGAATGATTTGTTGGTGGATTGAATTCCCGCTGTCAGAGCATTGAACATTTTCATAGGTCGCTTCGTCGTTTGAGGTTGATATTCACGTTCGCCAGTTCAGTGTATCGCTAGAAGAGCGATGAATACTGGAGCGCATTTTGCATCCAGTAAAGAAACTTGAGTGTGTATTTCCAGATGGGTTGACTGACCGGGTCGGTCGTCTTTCCATTGTTGTTCACGTTGATGTCGATCGCCAGCACATTGTCGGGATCGACGAGCGCCCAGACTACTCTTCGCGGACCGGCATACTTGAATTCCTGCCAGCGGGCCTGTCCATCCCAATGCTCGCGAACTTCGCTGCTATCACTGAAGTGCACGAGAACGTCCACCGGCAATCGGATTTCGCCCAGCCTGTCGACGACGACACGTGATTCGTACATGGTCCGCGCTTTGGTGTCACGCTTTTCACGGGGAGTTATCTTCGTGCCTGCGCTGTCAACCAGACCCCGCGTGCCAAAAACCATCTCGTTGTTGATGCTTTTCAGGGCATAGTCACAGACATCTGTCCCATACAGCACCTGGTCGAAGTACCATTGCATGTCCTTGCCGTATTTGTCGCCGTAGTGCTTGTGGACGACCTCGCTGATAACGGCAATAATGTCCTTTGAACATGGATGTTTGAACTTCCAACGGTCATAATAGGTCTTTATTGCTTCATCCATGACATCGGTGCCGATCAACCGTTGCAGCGTCGTCATGAAAACTGCGGATTTGTTGTAGGTCATGCTGCCGTAGCCGCCGGCTTTGTAGTCCCACGCACGCTGATAGGTCGGCGCGATCTTTGGGTTCTCGAGACCGGTATAGCCCGAGCGGGTGCTTTCAAAATCCCCTTCGTGAAATCCCCTGAAATCGATCAACGACGTCTTGGCTCCATAGGTCGCATCCATGATTCTTGTCTCGTAGTACTGGGTCATCCCTTCGTCGAGCCAGGCTTCCTCGAATTCATTGCTTCCAAGGAGACCGTAGAAATACTGATGCGTGAATTCGTGAATGGTGACATTTTCGACGAGCCTGAGACCGTCCGGAATTCCCCAGAACGATCCGCCCGTGATTAGCGTCGGATATTCCATTCCACCCGAACCAAGGGCTCCCCATTGCGGGTCGACGATGGTGATATTGGGATAGGGGTATTTGCCCACGTGCTTGTCGAGGTACTCGAGGGCTGCTTTGACAGACTGAATGTAGCGGTCGGCGTTACCCTTCACGTGGTCCGGCTGAATGAGCAGGCGAATGCTCACGCTCTTCCATTGATCGGTAACGACTTTGTACAGCGGCGACGCTGTCCACGAGAAATCGTGAATGTCTTCGGCGTGATAAAAATAGGTCTTTGTTCCATTCCCATTGTCACGGTCATTTTGCTGAACGCCAGTCGCTCCGACGACGAAGTCCTTCGGCACGGTCATGTCCACGTCGTAGACGCCGTAGTCGGCATAGAACTCCGAATTGGCGTGGAACTGATGACAATTCCATTGACCCGTGACGGCATAGCGCATCCCTGCAGGTTCGTAGACCCCTATTTTGGGAAACCATTGTCCGACCATGAAATAATCGTGGCTGTACCCGGTGCGCGCGAACGCCGAAGGCATTTTGGCTGTGAAATTGATGTCGATCGTGATCGTCTGGTTTGGCAGAACAGGTTTCGTGAGAGCGACTCTGAATACCGTCTGATCTGCTGCATTGTCGTCATCCGGATGGATAAATTCCATTTTCGCTTTGAGGTCCTCGCCGTCCCGCACGCTCATTGAAGTGACATCTATCCATCCCCATCCTCCCTCTTCCATCCTGACACCGCGTTCCTGACCGCCGGATTCCGTCATAAAAGTCGATTTCGAGTTCTTGAATGCGTTCAGGTAAAGATGGAACCGGAGTTCCGAAATCCTGTCGTTCGAGGCGTTCCTCCACCGGAGCGTCTCTTTGCCCTGGAGCATTTTCTTTTGAGCGTCCAGGGATACAGAAATGGTGTAATTGGCGATGCGCGGACTCTGCGGCTGAGAAAAGATGATTTGCCGTGCCTGTGCGGAAGTCGAATATACGATGAGACAGGCAATGAGTAAACGAAAGGGAGGTTTCATAGAGTCAACCAGGTTTGGTGATCGGACAATGTCGAAAATCTCCGACAAAATTGCAGTTTCTTGCTGCAAAGTCAAGGAACATTGCTGCGGATCTCTGCAAATGGCCGAATGCACTGCTATTTGACAGTGTGACAAGAATGTTCGGAAATTCTCTTCCGTTCGCATCACACGAAACCGAGCCTTCTTCGTGCGGCCTGAGCAACTATGGTACGGAGGTTATGATCGTCTCTTGCTTCTGTACAATCATCTTATGCTGTAGGACACTGAACGGTTGAATATTCGTCGATGCACCGGGATCAGTCAGGAGTACGGACGCTATTGTTTCTCAAGAGTGAGAAGACTCCGGGAGCGACGATATTTGGCACAATAATTTTGACTGCATCTATTCTTCCTTCTTCCTATCTTGTCTGAAGAATTTTTCGCCCAGTTGCAACTTCAGCCCTTCAACCTTCGTCCGGATAATTTTCAATCCTTTTTGAAACAAAATCCAGGTCAGGACTCAACTTATGAATCAAACAGTACTCGACAGATTCCTCCGTTACGTCGTCATCGACACTCAGTCGGTTGAAGACTCCGCGACGTACCCGAGCACCGAAAAACAATGGAACCTTTTGAACCTGCTTGTCAAGGAATTGAAGGAACTTGGCGTCCCGAATGTGAAGATCGATAAGTACGGGTATGTGACTGCCTCGATTCCCGCGAATCTTGAGCGAACAGACAAGGCATTCGGACACGTTCCGCCCGTGGGATTTATTGCACACGTCGATACGTCTCCTGAAGTCAGCGGGGCTGATGTCAAGCCGCAGGTGATCAAGGATTACAAGGGGGGGGATCTGGTCCTCCCGGGCGACAGTTCTGTTGTGATCAGGGTCTCGGAAAACGAGCAACTTGTCCACAACATTGGAAAAACAATCGTCACGTCGGATGGAACGACCCTCCTCGGTGCCGACGACAAGGCGGGATTGGCGATCATCATGACGGCTGTTCAATCGTTAGTGAACAACGCAAAGATCCAACACGGGGACATAAAGATCGCCTTCACACCGGACGAAGAAGTCGGGGCGGGAACGAAATATTTCGACATAAAAGAATTCGGGGCGAAGTTTGCCTACACCGTCGATGGCGATACGCCGGGGGAATTGAACAAGGAGACATTCAGCGCGAATACGGCCATCGTGACGGTTCACGGGCGCGATATTCATCCCGGGAGCGCAAAAAACATCATGGTCAATTCCATACGGGTGATTTCCGACGTCATCGCGCGTTTGCCAAAAGACATGGCCCCGGAAACGACTGAAGGTTATGAGCCATACATCCATCCATACGTGCTGGAGGGCGGCGTCGCAAAGTCGTCCATCAAGATACTCTTCCGTGACTTCAAGACACAGGGATTGGATGTTCTCAGGACACGCCTGGAAACCATCCTTGCCGAGGTCAGAGAACTGCATCCGAAGTCGAAGATCGAGCTCAAGATTGTCGAAGCGTATCGCAATATGAGGGAGGGCGTTGAGAAAGACCCGCGCGTCATCGACTATTTGTGGGAGGCCACGGAACGGTCCGGCCTCAAACCAAAGTGGGTCCCCATCCGCGGTGGAACCGACGGCTCCCGCCTGACTGCCGACGGCCTTCCGACACCGAATATTTTCACGGGCGGCGCCAACTACCACAGCCGGACCGAGTGGGTGAGCCTCTATGGCATGGAGAAGTCGGTGGAGACTGTTCTCAATTTGATCCAGATCTGGACGGAAAAAAGCCGGAAGTGAAGCCGTTTCTTCGGCAACCCAAGCCTGGAAGCGGCTATGAGCGGATTCCGCTTTTCTCAAATCCAGTTGACACGCGAAGCATTCTTCGCAACGCTCCCACACACGAAAGGAACCATCTCCCATGGAAGTGACTCCGCAAATCAATCGTCTCGCCGATAATGCCTACAAAGAACTGAAGCCGGGTGAGGAATACCAACCCGTCATGGCGCCGGACAAATCATATCCGGAAGTGACGGCATGGTCGGTAGGGTGGGGCCTCGTGATGGCGCTGTTGTTCTCAGCGGCTGCAGCGTATTCAGGCCTTAAGATTGGCCAGGTATTTGAGGCAGCTATTCCCATCGCCATCCTCGCCGTCGGGCTGACGACGCTCGCGCGCAAAAAGGGAGGCCTCGGACAAAACGTTATCATCCAATCGATCGGTTCGACGTCGGGTTCCGTCGTGGCCGGCGCAATATTTACGATTCCCGCCCTCTATATTCTGGATTTGCCGGCAAGCTTCTTCCATATGTTCCTTGCTGCGCTGTTTGGCGGCGCGCTGGGCATCCTGTTCCTCATTCCGTTCAGGAAGTATTTCGTGAAGGATATGCACGGCAAGCTGCCATTTCCGGAAGCCACGGCTACGACGGAAATTCTTATGGCGGGCGAGAAGGGGGGAAAACAGGCTCTCGTCCTTGTTGTCAGTGGTCTCATCGGAGGTGTGTATGATTTCATCGGGACGTCCGTCGGGTGGTGGTCGGAAGTAGTGAGTTCGCGTATTCTCCCCGCCGGCCAGGCACTGGCCGATAAGGCGAAGATTGTATTCAAGGTTGACATTCTCTCAATGATCTTCGGACTGGGCTACATCATCGGTGTGAAATATGCGGCGATTATTTGCGCCGGGTCGTTCTTGTCCTGGTTTGTTCTCGTTCCGCTCTTCAATGAAATAGGGCAGAATCTCGTTGTTCCCCTGGGAGCCACGGCAACCAAACTGATCTCGGCGATGAGTGCGGAAGAAATATTCAGGCAGTATGTCCGCCAGATCGGCATTGGCGGCATCGCTATGGCGGGGATCATCGGGATCATTCGTTCATCCAAAATCATTGCCGGGGCGTTCACTCTTGCCTACCGGGAGATTCTCCCGAAGAAGAGCGCAGAAGTTGTGACGGAAACCCGGTGGCAAACCGATATTCGTATGCCGTTCGTTATCCTGTTGATCCTCCTGACGGCCCTTCTTCTCTTTGTCTTCTTCGTGGGAGGGGTCGTATTCAACTTCGGGCATGCCCTTGTGGGTCTCATTCTTGTCATTGTCATCGCTTTCCTGTTCACTACCGTTGCTGCAAACGCGACAGCAATTGTCGGAACGAACCCGGTTTCCGGGATGACCTTGATGACCCTCATCCTGTCTTCGGTGGTTTTGGTCAGCATGGGACTCTCAGGCACGTCGGGCATGCTGAGCGCTCTCATCATCGGCGGTGTCGTCTGTACCGCTCTGTCCGTGGCGGGCTCGTTTATCACCGACCTCAAGATTGGATACTGGCTTGGGTCGACTCCCCGGAAGCAGGAATCGTGGAAGTTCCTGGGCGTGCTTGTTTCAGCGGCGACGGTGGGCATTGTCATCCTGATCCTCAACGACACGTATGGCTTCAAGGGACCGAAGGCACTTGTCGCTCCCCAGGCGAACGCAATGGCCGCGGTAATCCAGCCGTTGATGTCGAATGTCGCGGCGCCGTGGATGCTGTACGTGGCAGGGGCGATCATCGCGCTACTGCTGACGATGGTGAAAGTCCCCCCGCTGGCGTTTGCTCTTGGCATGTATATTCCGTTGGAGTTGAATACTCCGCTGCTGGCTGGCGGCCTCGTTGCGTGGTTTGTCTCCTCTCGCACGAAGAATGAAAAGCTCAACAATGCCCGCCTTTCAAGGGGCACGTTGATTGCATCGGGATTCATCGCGGGCGGTTCGCTCTTTGGCGTCTTCGGTGCTTTCCTGAAATTCGCCGGCATCGACCTGTTGAATTCGGCGTGGCAGGAGACGCGCGGGGCCGAGACGATCGGTCTTGTCGTTTTCCTTCTCCTTGCTGTGTATTTGCTGTGGGATTCGCTGCGTGCGAAGGAGGAGGATTAAGGGTTCGGGCTGAGGCCGATTGAACGTTGTTTGATTTCGTGATGGTTGCAGAAATCCGAAGCCGCTCGAAGTTTCGTTCGGGCGGCTTTTTTATCGAAAGGTGCGAGTGCAGAACGCGAATGTTGATGTGGTGATTATCGGTGCCGGGGCCGCCGGATTGATGTGTGCGATCGAGGCGGGGAAACGGGGGCGGTCGACTGTCGTCGTGGAACATAATTCTGTGGTTGGGGAAAAGATCCGTATTTCCGGCGGGGGAAGATGCAACTTCACCAACCTGCACGTCGAACCGCGAAATTTTATCTCACGAAATCCGCATTTCTGTAAGTCCGCACTGGCCCGCTATCCGAATTCAAGCTTCATCGCGTTGGTGGAACGGTACGGGAT
>DATDNS010000060.1:0-4799 GCA_036518155.1 Bacteroidota bacterium | reverse complement strand
CCGCCTTCGTATAAATTCCACCGCCGACACGCATGAACAGGGCCAGCAATGTTCCGCCGAAACCGAACCCCAGAAGGGCTTCATAGGCCTGATCGCCAAACAGCAGGAAGATCATTGTTCCGCCAAGGAGGCCAAGTCCGTCAGTCAGCATTCCGGTAATTGTCCCGGTTCGATAGCCGAGTTGGAGGGCTTCTCCGTAGCTGCGTTTTGCCGCCGTTGCGACACGGAGATTTCCCTGCGTCGCAAGGCGCATGCCCACGAAACCAACTGTCCAGCTGAACAGGGAGCCAAGGAGGAAGGCTCCTGCACGACCCCAGCGGAAGGCCGCCAGAGTTCCTGTATACGTAAAGAAGAGAAGCACGGTTATGACGATGATGAGTGGTCCGATTTTCTTGAACTGTGCCCCGAGATACGCATTTGCCCCTTCTCGCACGGCAGCCGCGATCTCCTGCATCTTCGTTGTTCCCTGGTCGGCCTTGCGTACTTGCTTCACCAGCATCAACGCGTAGAGCAATCCTCCGATCGCTATGCAGAGAACGGTGACGAGACCGACGATTTCGATCGGTTTGTACTTGGGGTCAGAAAAAAGGGAAAACGGCACGAATTGCCGTTCGACGGTCTCTGTCCCCGTCTGGGTCTCCTGATTTCGACTCAAGCTCGGTTGCCAGAAGTAAGCGGCAGCGAACAACACCATCATGACGATGAAGAAGTTCCGTCGCATTTCGCTTGAGCGGTAGAAATGGTCCAGTAATTTTTTCATTTGTTCATCCGCTTAAATGTTGAAGAGGTACTTGAATTGTGGTGAAGATGGGAATAGAGCACAAAAAACCGATCATGCTTCACGAGTTTAAGAATGCCACCACTCGATGAGGACTTACTGTGGACTGGCCATCAACTCAGATATCATAATAATGTGCTCAAGTTGTCAAAAAATCAAGCCAATTTTTACCCAATGGTACCCGGCGCGTCTCATCCATGGGAACGGGCAAACGTGTTTTTGCGCGCACGCTGATCAAAGACACCGACTCGGGATCTGCTGCCTTGTTGAGTCGCCCGTCATCTTGATTCTGCGGTCATCCGCCGTTATATTGGCCCTAGAAAAGGTTCGCTGCCGGACCCCGGTCACTTCCTTGTTACACACACGCCCGTTTGCTTCTTCTGAAAACGGCGACCCTGACACAAAATTGAATCTGAGGTGCGTATGGCCGATCACAAACAACACTTGTATATGATCGTGTTTCCGATCAATGCGCTTGTTGCCTCACAGTTGTCCCCGGACGAGTTTGCAGAACACTATACCATTGGAAGCGCAAAACACTTTCACGGAAAGGTCTTGTTTGCCGAGGTCGATATCAATTTCCGCAATCCCTTCTTTGATATTGATCATTATCTATCCTTGACGGTACCGCATCCGGACGGAAAGCCGAAGAAAACGAAATTCGTCAGTTCCTACGCAGTGCTGGAACACGTAGAGCTCAAGGCGCTGAAAGAATTGTACCTCGTGACGCCGAACGGCAAAGCTCTTGGAATTGCACCAAAACCGTATACGGCGGTGAGCGAACCGGGAAAAGTCCGGGTTTACCAGGAAATCACGCCTCTAACAAACCTGGTGGCTTCAACGCTCGATGAGCGTAGTTTTGCCCGGTACATTACGAGCGAGACGAAGTCCAAAGGATGCCCCAAAATTTGCTTCACGGAATATGAATTCAATGTCGAGGATTTCCTCGCAAAGAATGAGAACCGGGAAATCATGTTCTCGCCGATACCGGAAACAAATCCGCGCCGCTTGTGGGAGTATCTCTCCGAATTGAAACACACGCCGGGGAAGAAGACGAAGACCATCAGTCTGAATTCATCGCTTACCGATGCGTCGTATCGCCTCATTCGTCACGGCTTCTGGTTCGCAGCCGGGAATGATCTCCTATTCTATCCGATGCCCTCAATCGAAGAGATGGAAAGAGATCACTACCAATGGTGGAAATACGTGAACTAGACGGCGCTCTGATGTAGTCAGCGACTCATAGGCTTCAAGGTGTTGCTAGTGTACCATCACGTCTTACTTCATCCGGACCGGAATATCGTCTAAGTCCGTTATCTCGTGGAACTTGCAGTTTTCGATGGAGGCAACTCCTCCATCGAATCAACCCGCCTGGTTTCTCCTCGACAAGACACGCCTCACTACACCAGAGTCCAATCATCCCAGTCCATATGCGTTCGGTTTTAGTCGAATTGGTATAGTATCAGCGATTGTTTTGAATTAGCTGCACGGCGAACTCCGGCGTTGTCACCCTGTCGGCACAAATCACGATCCCTCGCCAGGTATAGGATTTCATTTTCGCCCCAGGCCCAAGACTGAGTCCGACACGCCTCTTTCTTACTTCTTGAACGATACCTCACCATCGTTGGAAGTCAGCACTATTCCCGCATGCGAGATACAGCAATCCGTCTTCCAAGTTCCTGCATAAATCTCCTTCAGTAGCTGATCCTTCCATAGTCTTGACGACGCAGAAGTCAACCACGAGAACACTTTGCCCAACCCGTAGCTGTAGACTAGAATTTTAAAAAAATACTGCAAGCTACCGATGCATTCGTTCCCTCGCCATAAGCCGAGATGTTGTCAATATTTACAAAGTCATGTGTAAGATAATGCAACGTACGGTGTTGATTTCATTTACAGCATAACAACCTTCTGCAAGTCAATGGGTTAGAGCATTCAACAAGACGTACTCAACTTGATTGTAAGTATTTGCTGCATTCTTAAAGTTGCGTATTTCACCATCCCGTGATGTCTCGCTTAAATAGTTACGCTGTAGCGAGTTACTCTCGTCAAGTCTGACAACATTTCAAATTGACTGGCACGAAAATGTCATAATGTAGTTGCACAGTTACTGCGGGAGAAAGGAGTTCGACCTATGACATTCATACTTGTTGCGTTGACCGTTACCGTCGTCCTCACGCTCGAGCTCGTCGGAAAGAACCGTGCAGAATCAGTTGCACGAAAACCTGAATCGAGGTTGACGCGCCGAACTCCTGTTGAAATCCTCGAGAGATATTTTCACCCTGGCCACACCTGGATAACGGTGTCCGACCAGAGGAAAATTACCGTCGGTATCGACGAGTTTTCGGAGCGAATAATCGGGTCTGTCAATCGTGTTGACCTTCCGGAAGTGGGGCGCACAATTCAGCAAGGAGAACCATTCACCCGATTGCACCATAACAACCGGGTTCTGGTCCACGTCGCTCCGGTTTCGGGCAGGATTGCCGACGTTAATAAAAAGTTGATCCGAAGGCCGAACCTGCTGAACAATTCCCCCCTTGAGCGAGGGTGGATCGCAACGATCGTACCATCCAACCTCGAAACGGAATTGAGGAACCTGCTGTCAGGAGTCGTCGCCGATGGATGGCGTGAGGCTGTGCGGACAGAATTCATTCAGTTGTGCTCACCGGGCATCGGGACCGTTCTTCAGGATGGAGGACAGCTGATCGAGAATCTGGGCGAGCATTTCAACGACGATGAGTGGAGTCGCCTCATCCGAAAGTTTTATCCAACTATTTCATCGAAGCACATCCAGCACACACCAATGAACTAAGGAGTCACGTCAATGACCGTTCTGTTTGTCATTACAACCATCCTTGTATTCCTGATCGTCGACGCATTTGTGCGCACGGCAAGGGAAAAGAAGGAACTCAAGACAGCATCATTCCTGCACAGCGTTGTGAAGAACACAAACCCTGTGCGGACACCGGAAGGGATATTTTTTGCCCGTTCGCATACGTGGCTGAACATGTTCCCGTCGGGAAAAGTCTACCTCGGTATCGACGACTTCGTCACGAGGCTTCTCGACAAACCGCAGATTATTCTCCTCAACCATGCCAGCGATCAGGTTCGAAAGGGAGATCCCATCCTCGTCCTGAAAGAAGATGGCCGGGAGTTGACAATTCATGCACCCGTGGATGGAGAGGTTCTCGCAGTCAACGAGGAACTGGTCCAAAAGCCTGACCTTATGAAGAATCTTCTGTTTACCGACGGTTGGGCTTATTCGTTCAAACCGAAACGTCCTTCGGAGCTCAAGGACATGCTTCTCGGAGAGGAAACCCGGTCCTGGATCGCAGAGGAATTCAGGCGTCTCCGGGATGTTTTCGCCGGCGTCAATCAGCACGGTGAATTGGTTCCCGCGCTTCTTCAGGATGGCGGACCGCCCGTCGCTGGGGCGATGAAACAGATGCCGGAATCTGTGTGGAACAGGTTCGAACGAGAATTCCTTGAAGTACGCTGAGACCGGGAGAATATCATGAACAAAAGAAAAGCAATGCTGATCGACCTCACTCTCTGCGTCGGCTGCAATTCCTGCCAGGCGGCGTGCAAACAGGCGAACCGGCTGCCGGACAATGAGGAAAAGAAACTTTCTGCAACTGCGTATACCGCGCTGGAAGAGCACGATGGCGTATTTGTTCGAAGAATGTGCCAACACTGCGAATCACCGACGTGCGTCTCCGTCTGTCCGGTGGGGGCGCTTGAAAAGACCGCAGAAGGGCCGGTCGTCTACGACGAAAATAAGTGTATTGGATGCCGCTATTGTATGCAGGCGTGTCCTTTCCAGGTACCGCGGTATGAGTGGAGCAGCACCTACCCCCGCATTCAAAAGTGCGTTTTCTGTCACGACAGGATCACGAACGGCCTCCAGCCGGCGTGCGCGGAGGCTTGCCCGACCGGTGCTACGAAGTACGGAGACCGCGATGAACTTGTCGCCGAAGCTCTCGGCCGCATCAACGCCGAACCTGCGAAATATGTGAACAAA
>DATDNS010000059.1:0-2883 GCA_036518155.1 Bacteroidota bacterium | reverse complement strand
TGTTGCTGTGTTCGGACAAAAGGATATTCAACAGGCGTTCATTGTCAAAAGGATGGTCCGGGACCTCAACGTTAATGTTCTGATTGAAGTGAGGCCGATCGTGCGTGAGCCCGACGGATTGGCAATGAGTTCCCGAAATATCTATCTTTCCGGAAAGGACCGCTCGTCGGCCGTGGTTCTGAGCGAGTCGTTGCGGTTTGCCGAACAAAAGATCCGCAGCGGAGAGAAGGATTTCAGGCGGCTACGGATATCGATCGAGGAGATGATACGGGCAAAGGGGGTAACGTCTGTGGACTATATTGCCTTTCTTGACCCTGCAACCTTCAAAGAACTTGACGAACCTGTCGCATCGGAGGTGATCATTGCACTTGCGGTGCGTTTTGGGTCGACCCGGCTCATCGACAATAGCATCGTGACACTTGACCTTCCAAACAATTGAATCGAACCTGAGTACGTCTTGTAAGAAAGCAGAGTCGAGCTAGTATGGACATCGCGAGGAAAAGCGCTGCAATCATCATGGCTGCGGGTAAGGGGACGCGCATGAAGGACCCGGCACAGGCAAAAGTGCTGTATGAAATCCACGGGAAACCCATGATCCATTACGTTGTGGAACTGGCTTCCAGGTTAAGCATGGATCGTGTGATCGTCGTCGTTGGTCACCAGAGGGAGGCCGTTATGGAGTACTTGCGCACTGCGCATCCGTTTGTCGAGTGCGTTGTCCAGGCCGAGCAATTGGGAACGGGGCACGCTGTTATGCAGGCAAAGAATGCTCTCGAAGGATTCAACGGCCACGTGACTGTCCTTTCGGGCGACGTCCCTATGCTCCGGAAGAACACGATGGACGCATTGATTGCGCATCATCTTGCAACACAAGCCATGGCAACTATCCTGACTGCGGAAATGCCTGATCCGACAGGATACGGGAGGATTCTGCGACGATCGGACGGGTCGGTGAGCAGAATCGTCGAACAGCGCGATGCGACCCCGGAGGAAAGCGCGGTCACTGAAATCAATTCGGGCATTTATGTCTTCGAAAAGCGGCATCTCTTTGAAGCCCTGGAACTTATCAAGCCGGACAACGTCCAACATGAGTATTATTTGACGGACGTCTTTGAACATTTTGCCAGACGGGGGTGGAAGGTCTCGGCGAGAAAAAGTCCGAACGTCGACGAGATCCGCGGAATCAATACGTATGCGCAGTTGGAGGAAGCGAGGTCGCTCATGCAATCACGTCGGGACGCCGGAATAGGAAGCGGGGGCGCGTGAATCTTGACTCTCGAACGAGATTTCTCTATAATTGAACCGTAGAGCGATGGGATATCCAAGGAGGAAGCCATGAGAGCACTAGTGTATTCGCTGATCCTGGTTGCATTGTTGTTTGGTGTTGCAGCGGCACAATTCAAGGCGAAAACAAGCGAGCAACCGAATGTAAGCGAGTCAATCGTCCGCTCGGATGACAGCGGACTCCTGTTTGGCTGGTTCGATCCGGGGAAGCTCAAGATGAGTCAGTCCTATTCATTGAGCTACCAGACATTTGGCCAGAACGGGATGGCACTCGGCGTCTACACAAACAGCCTGTCTTATCAGATCTCCAAACCACTCTCGGTCCAGATGGATGTAAGCTTGATGCATTCTCCTTACAACACGTTTGGTGACAAGTTCGGCAAGAGCCTTACAGGAGTCTATCTGAGCAGGGCTGAGTTGAACTACAAGCCTTCCGACAATACTCTGTTTCAAATTCAGTTCCGGCAGCTACCGGCGTCTCTGTACTACGGAGGATACGGATTCGGCAGTACGTTCTGGGGGCTGGATCACTTCTAGTGAGGAGGTAGACTGAGCATTTTGTTTTTCGACGTAGAATTCGACAACCGAGCCGGTACTTCAGAATTGCTGTGGTACTGGCTCGGTTGTTTTGTTCGTACTCCGGCGTGAAGGAACCCGAACATATCGAAGGACGTGACGCAGAACGACAGCGAAGCATCGGTAATCAAGACAATTCCCGCCTGAATGCCAGCGCACCCGCGACGGAAGCGCCGAAATTCCGCGCAAAACTCTTCTTTACAGCCGCGTCAACGCTCTTTGTCGTTTTTCTTGCAGTCGGATTAATCGTTCACAAATCATTCCGGAATTCCGAAACACCAGCCGCAAAACGCGTGGTGTCGATCCAGCTGGAAGTACTGAACGGTACGACAGAGTCCAAGATCGCACAACGGCTCACGGAAGTTTTAAGGGCCGGTGGATTTGATGTCGTTGATATGGGGAACTACAAGTCCTCAGCGGTGGAACATACGACCGTGATCGCAAGGACGGCCAACAAAGCTCCAGCGGAGACCGTTGCCTCGTTCCTGGGTGTGGACAAAAGCCGGGTACTCCAGCAGCCTGACAAGAATCTGTATCTCGATGTCACAATTGTCATCGGAAAGGATATCGGTACCTTGCGTGCATTCAAATAACGCTCAATGAGGAGAACCAATCTTGACTTCCCGAACGCTCGCTAAGAAAATCGCTGAGTTTGCCTTGTCGAAGAAGGCGTACGATGTCGTCATGCTCGACGTGCGACGGTTGACGAGCACCGCCGACTTCTTCGTGGTCTGTTCGGCGGATTCAGACACTCAGGTGCGGGCAATTGCGGATGCCGTTGAACAAGGGAGCGAGGATCTTGGCATGCCGGTCTGGCACACGGAAGGTTTCCAGGCATCGACGTGGATCATTCTGGACTATGTCGACGTCGTCGTCCACGTATTCCATCACGAAGCAAGGGGTCACTACAAACTTGACCGGCTTTGGAGTGACGCCAAGGCCACTGCGATCGAAGACACGGTCGAAACGCACCAGGGGACGACGAGGAAACCGCGTGTCGCAAAGCCGAAACGTTCCACCGCA
>DATDNS010000058.1:0-3429 GCA_036518155.1 Bacteroidota bacterium | reverse complement strand
GCAGCTGAGCGAGCTGGGCTTCGAGCCATTCGCAGAAAAAGCATTCCTGCGTGCCATCAAGAAGCCGTATGGCATCGTGATCGTCACAGGACCAACGGGAAGCGGCAAAAGTACGACGCTCGTTGCGGCCCTGAAAACGATCATGGACCCTGCATTGAATGTGCTGACCGTTGAAGACCCGGTCGAGTATTTTATCGAAGGTGCCCGCCAGGTCAAGCTGAGCCCAAAACTGGATTTTGAAGGGGCGTTGCGGGCGATTCTTCGTCACGACCCGGACATCGTCATGGTGGGAGAGATTCGAGACAAGATCACTGCAGATATTGCCGTGAAGCTCGCGAACACAGGTCATATGACTCTTTCGACGCTCCACACGAACGACGCGCCGAGTGCCGTTTCGCGACTGTTCAAGATGGGCGTCGAGCCATTTCTTCTTGCCTACACTGTTCACGTGGTAATTGCACAGCGCTTGATGAGAAAACTGTGCCCTCGGTGCAAGGCGCCGGTCATCAACCCGGATCGTGAGGCGCTCATCCGTCTCGGTATGTCCGAACACGATATCGAGACGACGAAGATTTATCGTGCAGTCGGATGTCCCAATTGCATCAAAGGATACAAAGGACGGACGGCGATTCACGAAGCCCTCTCGTTCACCAAGGACATCCGCAAGATCATTCTCGAATCAGAAACATCGATTGATGAAGACGCAATCCGCGACGCGGCGATGAGACACGGCATGATGACGCTGCGTCAGACGGGATTGGAACTCATGAAAAAGGGTATTACCAGCCTGGAAGAAGTTGCAAGCGCGACCGTCGAAGACGATTAACCGAACCGCCGGAACCAAAGCACGTATTTTGCGAAGGGTTTATTGTGAATCTCGGGCAGACAATGCTGATGGTGATGTTCCTGGCGCTTACGATGATCATGATCGTGAATGCGCTGGGCAATTTGAACGACGCGGATATTCAGGTGTTGACCGCCGAAGCCTACAAGACTGCTGCCGATCTTGGGCAATCCCTGATGGCGGAAATTGTCAGCAAGAAATACGATGAAGTATTCGATCCAACGTTAATTCAGGGACCTGCTCAGGGATATCCCGGAAAATATACTGGTTATCCGCTAGGTCCCGGTAGTACGGAGGTCTTTACACTCCCCGACGTATCGCCTTTTCAGTCGATCCAACGATACAGTGACGTCGATGACTACAACGGTTATTCCAGAATTACAGAATCTACAAACGGGTTGGGTACTTTTCGTGATTCGGTTATTGTGTACTATGTCACGATGACAAACCCTCCGCAGAAGAGCGCTTCACAAACGTGGACAAAACGGATCGAGGTCTGGGTGACGCAGGGCAATTTCTTGAAGAAGGGCAACAACAATATTTGGGTAAAGACTTCTTCGCTTGTTAATCCTTTCAAAAAAGGCTGACGAACCCCTTTGGGGCTAGCACCTAGTTCAAGAATGGATCAATTCTATTTTGTGAATCGTGGGCCCAATTCTAGATATTGTATTGTCTCTCGTGGTTCGGGGAGCTATCGTGTTGGCTGTGCTGAACGTCACCATTTCCCTCCAATCGAAGCTCAATGAAAAGACAGTCCAGGTGAACGAGTTCAACTTGGTGAATACTGTGGCAGGCATTCTTCGCCAGGATCTTGAAAAAGCAGGATACAATATGGCCGGACCACCCTACATAACATCTGCCGCAGTGGACACGATCGAAGTCTGTTACCAGGTTCCCCCGCCTCCTGCGTATCCTGCCGGCGCTCCGACGAGAGTAAAATTTTATGCTGGTCCTGCTAGTGAGCTCGCAAGTACTGCGAATCCGAGCGATCGAATACTCTATAAGTCCGTAAACGGCGGGGTGCCATCTGTTGTCGCCAAAGGAGTGGTTGGGCTGAGTTTCCAGTATTTCGATGCGAATGGCAATTCGACAACAAACGTCAACAACATCAGATCCTTTTCAGTCGATCTGATTATGGCTGCAGGTGAAAAGGTGAATCTTATCTATCCAACTGCTGAATGGAATACTCGTTTCTTTCCGTACGGAATGAGGTAATGGCGCGGTGCATTGACAACATCATTGTGCGGCTTATTCCTGATAGTGTTCCGTATTTGTGAGCCAGATCGGAATTGCGATACTTAGAAGGTCTTTATGTCGAGTTCTAAAATAATCCTGATAGGCGCCATTTCTGTCGTGTTCGGACTTTACAACCTTTCGCTTGTGAAGGTGAATGGTTCGGCCGGAAGAGCAGCAGAGATTTCATTGTACCAGGCAAAAGCAGCGGACAATGCCCGATCCGGAGTGCAGAGAGCTCTGAACTTCTGCGCAAGATCCGCACCGTCGGCACTAAGTGTGCAGTCCTATGTGCTCGATTCCGCCGGAGTCGATCAGGGCTCCTTCTCTGATACGATGAGATGTGTTCTCAACGGGAGCACGTACCAATTGACCATTGTCTCACACGGCTACTACAAAGGGCCGAAAGAACCTGCCTCTTTCCTGGGACATGAAGTGATCCGATCAGCCTATGCGGAATTTTCTAACACGAATTATGCTACATTCCCCGCATACTGGTATGATGTTAGATTGAAAAGCGCATATTCCATCATCAACTACGCTCGTGAGCGTCAACTTGATAGTCTTCAGTTGGGGAAGAACAACTTGATTGGGTACTGACGGTGCCCATGGAGACATCAGCGTGCGGTTGACTTTGGCTCCGGGATGGCTTAGATTGACCCAAGACTATCAGAGAATAGGCCTTTTGGGGACGAATCCGTAGTAATTGAGTCTTCAAAACATTACGATCACAAAATCAAGGGAGTGGGGGCATCATCTGAAAATTGAAGGAGCACAACAATGAAGAAACTTACTAAGATATTCTCTTTGGTCGTCGCCTTGAGTCTTCTCGCTTACGCGTCACTCAGTGCACAGAGCAAAAAGACCAAGGTGGCGCTCATCCACAACGGACACATAATCGTTGTGGCGCCTGAAGCTGTTCCTGCGCATCTGGCCCACGGAGATACTTATGCTGACGAAAGCAATACATTTACGATCACAATTGTCAATGACAATCCTAGTCTCGGGACTATTTCGGGACCGATGACGGTTGCATCCGGAGACAGCGCAGTATACACAATCGTGCCCAATGACGGATACAATTTCACGCTTTTGGTGGATGGAACTGGAGTCTATTCAGACAACGTCGCTGCCACTTACACACTCCTGGATGTGACTGCTCCCCACACCGTTGAGGTCACATTCTATACGCTCAATTGAACATATCTTAAGACTCCAACTTCAAATTCTTCAAGAGCAGCTGGTTCATTGGCTGCTCTTTTGATTTGTACTGCAATCCAAACATCATCAATATACGCTGACTGAGTTCAATACCCACGCACTTTGGAGCAATCATGGTTTATTGTTCTTTT
>DATDNS010000057.1:0-4767 GCA_036518155.1 Bacteroidota bacterium | reverse complement strand
AGGATCTTCTTCCACGTTTTTCCAAAATCCGTGGTCTTATAAAGCATCGGCCGAAAATCGTCCATGCGGTATCTGTTGGCTGCCACGTAGGCAGTTGCGGAATCGTACGGCGATGGGTCGATGATGCTTATTGTCGACCATTCAGGCAGGTCTTTCGGCGTAACATTTTTCCACGTAGCGCCTCCGTCCTGCGAAACATGGATCAGCCCGTCATCGGAACCGGCCCACAACACTCCTTTCTTCACGGGGGACTCTGCAAAGGCAAAAATGGTGCAATAATACTCAACGCTCGTGTTATCTTTTGTGATTGGCCCGCCGGAAGAGCGCTGTTTTGACTTGTCGTTCCTTGTCAAATCCGGACTGATGACATTCCAGCTCATGCCTTCGTCGGTTGTCTTGAAGACAACGTTCGCGGTGGCATAGACTGTTTTGGGATCAAACGGCGAAAGAACGATCGGAAATGTCCATTGGAACCGGTAGCGGAGAGAATCGGCGCCCGCTCCCATCGGATTGTCGGGCCACGGGGAAACGTCCTGTTCCTGTCCCGTGCGATGGTCGTAACGCGTCACAACGCCGTCGTACTCTCCTGCATAGACGACATTCGGATCAACTGAATTGACGGCTATGTAACCGCTCTCTCCGCCGCCCACGTCATGCCAGTCTTCGCGAGTGATACCAAACCCGGTGGTTCTCGCCGCAATCCCGACAGTGCTGTTATCCTGCTGGGCTCCATAGACTTTGTACGGGAAACCGTTGTCTGCAACAACGTGGTAGAACTGGGCCGTCGGCTGGATTTGTTCCGTCCACGTCAATCCCCCGTTTTGGGTGACGGCCGCGCCGCCGTCATCACCCGCAATCATTCTATCCGGATTCGCCGGATCGATCCACAAATCGTGATCGTCGCCGTGGGGAATCGGGAAGTTCGACAACGTCTTTCCGCCATCGAGCGATTTGAAGGACTGGACGTTGAGAAGATAGACTGTCTCCGGGCTTTTGGGGTCGGCGTAGATGTGAGAAAAGTACCACGCGCGTTGACGGATTCGCTGGTCCGAGTTCATTTTTTGCCACGACTTCCCGCCGTCGTCAGACCGGAAGAGCCCGCCTTCTTCCGCTTCGACAATCGCCCAAACGCGGTCCGGCCGTGCACCGGAGACCGCGATCCCGATTCTTCCTTTTATCCCCTTCGGCATCCCGTGATTCGCAGAAAGGTCAGTCCACGAATCGCCGGCATCGGTCGATTTCCAAAGACCGCTTCCAGGTCCGCCGCTGATCATTGCCCACGGACTTCGGTTTGCTTCCCACAGCGATGCAAAGAGAATGCGTGAATTATTCGGATCGATGACAATATCCACGGCACCCGATTTCTCATCCTTGTAGAGGATTCTCTGCCAGGACTTTCCACCGTCCCGCGAACGATAAACTCCACGCTCCGGGTTGGTACCAAACACGTGTCCGAACACTGCGGCATAGATGAGGTTCTCATCCTTTGGATCGACTGCGATCCTGCTGATTGTCTGCGCTTCTCCCAGGCCGGAGTACTGCCACGTTTTGCCGGCATCGTACGACTTGTATATTCCCTCGCCCGGCATCGCATTCCCGCGGATGCACGCCTCACCCGTTCCTGCATAGATCACGTTGGGATTCGACGGAGCAACTTCCAGGGCGCCGACGATACCGAGTTTCAGAAAACCGTCGGAGACATTGACCCATGTATCGCCGCCGTCCGTGGTTTTCCAGATCCCGCCTCCGGTCGCTCCGAAGTAGTAGGTGTACGGCTGATCCTTGTGGCCTGCGACCGCAATCGAACGTCCTCCGCGGAACGGACCAATATCACGCCATTGCATTTTGCCATAGAGGGAGGTGTCGATTTTCATCATCGCGCCGGATTGCCGAGCAGCCAGGTACCTGAGGGGAATAAGAGCCAAGACTATCGCGAAGATGGTGGAAAGGATTCTGAGGGATCGCAAAGCGGAGTTCAGGTTTCGTTCGCAGCACATAGGCGTCTCCTCTTCGAATGGACGATTTTGGGGCTCAACGACGGAATCGGCGCGCCTTCCGGCTGGATTCGATCCTCACATCACCGTACGCCCGGAATCTCCTGGGATTCCTGGAGGTACTCCTGAACGCTCTTGACGGTCAACGTTCCGCGCTGTTGACTCTCGATCCCCTTGACGGCTGTTGCCGCAGCGGAGAGCGTCGAGATATAGGCAACCTTGTGTTCGAGGGCAGCCCAGCCGATTGCATACTCATCGTAGCGCGACGATTCGCCGAGAGGCGTGTTGATGACGAGCTGGATATCGCCGTTCTTGATCATATCAACGACGTTCGGCCTGCCTTCTTCGACCTTGAATATTTTGTCGGTCTTGATGTGATTATCGTTCAGAAATTTCGCAGTCCCTTCGGTCGCGACGAGAGAAAACCCGAGGTCCGCGTAGCCACGGACAATATCCAACGTGAGTTCATTCTTGTCGCTGTTGTTCACGCTGATGAAGACTCTTCCGCCGTTGGGCAGCGTATTGCCCGCCCCCATCTGAGATTTCGAAATCGCTTCGCCGAAATTGCCCGAAATGCCCATCACTTCGCCGGTCGACCGCATTTCCGGTCCGAGGAATACGGGGGTTTGCGGAAACTTGGCAAACGGGAAGACAGCTTCTTTGACCGAAATGTGTTTTAGTCTCCTGAAGTCGTAATCTTTGAGTCCCAGCTCTTCGATTGTTTTGCCGAGCATGATCTTCGCAGCAATTTTGGCGAGCGGGAGTCCGGTCGCCTTGCTCACGAACGGAACTGTCCTCGATGCCCGTGGATTGACCTCCAGGACGTAGACGACATCATCCTTCTTTGCAAACTGTATGTTGATCAGTCCGACAACTTTCAGGGCTTTTGCCAACCGCACGGTATAGCTGATCATCTCCTCGAGATTCTTTTCGGAAATAATGTACGGGGGAAGCACACAGGAGCTGTCCCCGGAATGGATTCCTGCCTCTTCGATATGTTCCATCACGCCGCCGATCAGCACGTCCTTGCCGTCACAAATAGCGTCGACGTCGTACTCAAAGGCATCTTCGAGAAAACGGTCGATAAGGACCGGATGTTCAGGAGAGACATCGACGGCTTTCTTCATATACTCCCGTACGGCATCACCGTTGTAACAGATCTCCATCGCTCGTCCGCCCAGGACGTACGACGGCCTTATCAGCACCGGGTATGTGATCTGCTCCGCGACGAGCACCGCGTTGGTTACCGAATATGCCGTCCCGTATTTCGGATGAGGGATATTGAGCTTCCTCAACAATGCGCCGAAGCGCTCGCGGTCTTCGGCCAGGTCGATTCCTTCAGGGGAGGTCCCGAGAATCCGTATGCCGTGTTCCTCGAGCGCCTTCGCAATCTTGAGCGGAGTCTGGCCGCCGAAGCTCACGACGACTCCGTACGGCTGTTCGTGCTCGCAAATGTTAAGAACGTCTTCGAGCGTCAGCGGCTCGAAATAGAGCTTATCGGTTGTGTCATAATCCGTGGATACCGTCTCGGGATTGCAGTTGATCATGATCGTTTCGACGCCTTCTTCTTTCATCGCAAAGACGCCGTGTACACAGCAATAGTCGAACTCAATTCCCTGCCCGATGCGATTGGGTCCGCCTCCAAGGATGATGACTTTTTTGCGGTCCGAGGATACCGATTCGTTTTCCTGGTCGTAGGTTGAATAGTGGTACGGGGTGCTCGCAGCGAATTCTGCGGCGCAGGTGTCGACTGTTTTGAAGACGGGCACGATGCCGAATTGCTTTCGTCTCTGGCGGACGGCGTTTTCACTCACGTCCCATATCGTCGCGAGTTGACGGTCCGAAAAGCCGTATTGTTTCGCCTTGAGAAGAATCTCAGGAGTAACCATTGAACCGACACTTCGTGTTTGCTTGCCCATCTTCATAACGATGCCACACCTTCCCTTGTGAACGTCGCTTCGATAATCTTCAGCCTTCTATCCGCGAAAATCTGTGAATCTTCCGTGTGAATCCGTGGTTTGTTTTTTTCCGTTAGCCTAAGCCCTGTACGAATAAAGCTCTTCCTCGAAATCGACAATTTGCTTCAGATTGTGCAGAAACCACGGATCAATTTTCGTGCTTTCGTGGATCTCTTCCAATGTGGCTCCCAATTGGAAGGCATAACGCAGACTGAAGACGTTTTCAGGCTTGGGGACTTTCAATCGATCCAGAACCTTCTTGCGCAATTCGGCTCTGCTGTTCTCCGGCATTTCCCGGATGTTGAGATCGTCTTTGCCGTCCGCACCGAGTCCGGACCGGCCCTGCTCGAGTGAACGGAGGGCTTTCTGAAAGGCCTCCTTAAACGTGCGACCGATCGCCATCGCCTCGCCGACGGACTTCATCTGAACTCCGAGCGTTCTCTCCACACCTTTGAACTTTTCGAAATCCCATCGTGGAATTTTGACGACACAATAATCAATCGTCGGTTCAAACGATGCCGGGGTGAGTTTGGTGATATCGTTGGGAATTTCGTCGAGCGTATATCCGACGGCGAGTTTTGCAGCGATCTTTGCTATCGGGAAACCGGTTGCTTTCGAGGCAAGCGCGGATGAACGGGACACCCGCGGATTCATTTCGATGACGATCAAGCGTCCATCGTTCGGATTTACGGCAAACTGGATGTTGGATCCCCCTGTATCGACTCCAATCTCGCGGATGATTTTCTTCGCTGCATCCCGCATCGACTGATATTCCTTGTCCGTCAGCGTTTGCGCCGGAGCCACGGTGATGGAAT
>DATDNS010000056.1:0-4647 GCA_036518155.1 Bacteroidota bacterium | reverse complement strand
GCGATTGGCGTTGTATGCCAGTTTCAGACCCACAGGGAGTCAAAACTACAGCACATCGTTCGAGTACATGACGGACCGCAACTTGTATACCGACGAGCAGGAAGAGCATCTTTCTGCAAGCCTGAATGCGTGGATTCTTCTCTGGAGTGCGACGCAATTCCAGTTGAACATGTATGGAAGCCGCGTGGTCGCTGTGTCAACGCAAACATATACATTGATTGAGGGCGCGATTGAACACGAATTCCCATTCCATCACAAGATTTCAGCTCGTGCGCGTCAGAATGTTATCATCCCGGCCACAAGCGGTCGGCAAGTTGCTTATGCGCTGGAATATTCCGTGCCAATTGCTATTCCCGTTAAACGCATAACCGCCGTCGGTCAGGTCCGGGGAACCATCACCGATGAACGCGGGAACGGCGTTGCCAATGCCCTCATCAATATTGGAGAAGATGCCGCAGTCTCAACATCAAGCGGAGAATTTGTGTTTTCGTCGCTCAAGCCGGGGGTACTCTACCTAACTTTGGACAAGGCAAGCATCGGGCTGGACAAGATTACGACGCAGCCGTTGCCGATGGAACTCGACATACGGGGAGGCGATGTCACAAATGTTCCCATCCGTATAACGAGGAGTGTATCCGTCACCGGGACAGTCGATCTCTGGGAAGCAAAGGAAGCGAGTCTCCTCGATACTTCCACAACGCTTTTGAATCTGGGTGGAAAGGGAGGAGTGTTTCTCGAACTTTCCAACGGATTCGAAGTCAATCGCAGAGTGACGGACAGTCGCGGCCGGTTCGTCTTCGCTGATATCCGCCCCGGAACGTGGGTATTAAAAGTCATCGGGGGCGACATCCCGGCATACCATGTCGTGGATCCCGATACTCTGGAACTTGTTCTCCAACCAGGAGAGAAGCGTGAGGTGGCACTACAGCTAAAGCCACGGAAGCGCACGATCAAGTTCCTTCAGGAGGGGGGAGTGATCCAGGAAAAGCCGGCGTCCGTCGGGAAGAAAATGGTGATGGTTGATACTGCGAAGAAGGTTGAGCCGCTAACCAACAAAGTGCAACCGTCGATACCGTGCATCACGCGCTTCGACAATGCTAAAAAGGGGTTCACACTTCAAATCTCCTCGTGGGTTACAAAATGGAAGGCGAGAACAGTGGCTTCACGCGCCGAAAGACTAACCGGATTCAAAGCCTCCCTGCAACGCGCAAGAATACCATCGCTCGGTGTTCGCTACAGAGTGATCCTGGGAATTTTCCGCGACAAAAAGTCCGCAGAAGCTGCGTGCATGAAGCTGGAACCGTTGCGATAGCATCCCTGTTAACCTCGCTGCAAACTCAAAAGAATCCTCTCGTTTTCATCGCCGCTTCGTCAACTCCGGTTTCATTGTAGAAAGTACATAGGTTACCCGTTCATTAGCATCTTTAATGAACAATGAAGTCCGGTAAGATCAATCCCGTCAACGTGTTAAGTTTCATCAAACCGCTCGCGTCTGAAGTACGACTCCTGGCATCCCAATTGCGCAAGACGGTGCAACGTTATGAAGAACTCAGTATTACATACAGACACCGGTTGCAGCTTGACTTTAGGGTCCGGTTATGACTACCTTCAGGCAATCCCCTTCCTTGTGAAAACGATATCTTCGATAATTTTAATGGCGGTAATTGGGAGCGGCAATCTGCTGTCCCAAACCGTCGGAAGCAGCGCTACCCAGTCGGTCACCATTGAAGTAAAGCCAATTTCCAAAATCACCGTCACCGGCAACCCCGGTCCTCTCCTCATCAACGATGCAACAGCCGGTTCGAACCTTACTCCTGTCACCGACAACAACACCAAGTACAGCGTCACCACGAATCTGGACAACATGAAGATCGTCGCGTCGATTAACGACAGAATGCCGGCCGGAACGAAATTACTGATCAGGCTGTCGAGTGCGAAAGCGGCCAGTGTCGGCTATGTTGACTTGTCGGCTGCACTCGAACCCGTTGATGTTGTAACCGGGATCAGCAGAGAAAGTGAAGCCAACCAGTCGATAACATATGCGTTCGCAGCCAATGCAGACGTGAGCACGATCCCAACGCAATCACGCACAATCACTCTCACGCTTACCGACTAAAATGCGGACCGTGAAAAACCAACTTCTCCTCATCGTGTCATTGTTCTTGCTGATGGTTCTGGGGGGGAGTACAACGTTAGCGCAGCAATCGAATTCTGCAAGTCAGATAGTCGTGTTTGGAGTCAATCGTTCAGCGGTTGCCAAGATCATTGCGGCTATTCCTGCAACTTACAGTAACAGCACAAGGTCTATTTCGCGGTCGACAATGCTGAACGGTCAGTCCCCGGAAATGCCGCTGAAGATCACGTATTCGAAGGTATCTTCTGGAAAGATTGACAAGCCGCATGCAGATCTGGCAGTCATCGGAACTCCAAGAGAAGATTTATCCTCTAACTCCCGGTCCGCTCACCGCCGCTCAAGCTCGGCGGCACCGCTCATTGTCACGATTACCGAGTAATTCTCTCCGCACATTCGTTCCTCCCAAAAGAACCTCAATCAATAGGGGAATCGAGCGTCCATTTTGCTGGAGGCCAGACTCATCGCGAACTCTGCAACGCGGTCGACAACAAGTTGCACGTATGCGTCGCCTTTTTCCTTCGTTGCCTTTCTGGGGTCGCCGAGCGTTGAATCGATTGTTACGAGGTTCCAGGGGCGGGCAATCGAAACCCATCCGTTATTGACCGCCTCGAAGCGAGACGCGCGAGATCTTCCGTCGCCCGCATCCTGGAGGTGGATGAGTTCTCCAAACAATGCCAACCCAACGCTGGTTTCCATTTCATCGGCGTGTTCTCCCGGCTTCTCAAATATCTCCCGCACCCTGTCAGCACCAACTTTCCACCAGTCCACCAGGCTCACGAAGACATTTGTCTTCCCGAACAACGAGCGCAACAACGGCTTGAAGTCGTTGCCGCCGTGGCCATTCATGATGATCAATTTCCGGATGCCGTGATACTGCAGGGAGTGGACTATGCTGGTAATCAATTCATCGAGTGTGCTTTGTTCAACATTGATGGTGAGAGGGAATCCCATGGTATTGCCCTGGACTCCATAGGGGAGCGTTGGAAGAAGGAGGACTCGAGCCCGCTGTTCCCACGCTTTTGAACAGATGCGGTCGGCGATCGCAGCGGCATGAAAAGCATCCGACCCATACGGAACGTGAGGACCGTGGGCTTCCGTCGATCCGACGGGGAGGATTGCCACCTGGAATTTTTTTCTTCGTGTGTCTGTGAGGGTGAGTTCCTGAAGTCGCCAGGGTTTCATAAATTTGCTCCGTGGATGTGAACGTCGATGACGAAATGTACCCAACAGGACGTTGAAATCATACCGAGAACTTCGTGGAAGGAGCAAAATTGAAATTCAGCCGGCTTTTTGCTATCTTCGAGAGCAGCGTTTTGCATTTTCGGAGGCGCAAGCGTCCAACCACCGCAAGGACGCTTTTTTTGTGTCCCAGGAATACCCTGAACCAATGGAAAATCAAGTTCGCGTCAGGTTTGCCCCAAGTCCTACAGGCTATCTTCACGTTGGAGGATTACGAACCGCTCTCTATAATTACCTCTTCGCAAGAAACCAGGGCGGCAAATTTGTCCTTCGCATTGAGGATACCGACCAGTCCAGAAAAGTCGAGGGGGCAGTCGAAAACCTGATCGGCACGCTCGACTGGACAGGCGTCCATTATGACGAGGGTCCGGGTCGCAACGGCGCGTACGGGCCTTACATCCAGTCGGAACGTCTCCACACCTATCGCGAACACGCCGATCAGTTGATCCAATCCGGCAAAGCGTATTACTGTTTTTGTACTCCCGAGAGACTTGAACAGGTTCGCAAGGATCAGATGGCGAAAAAACTTGACCCCAGATACGACAGGCACTGCCGTGATCTGCCGAGTGTCGAGTCTGAGAAACGAAAGCAGACAGGCGAACCGCACGTCATCCGCATGAAGGTTCCCCTTGAGGGTGATATGGTTTTCCAGGACCTTATCCGGGGAACCATCACGATAGCGTTCAAAATGCTCGACGACCAGGTGATCATCAAGTCCGATGGGTATCCGACATACCATCTGGCAGTTGTCGTCGACGACCACCTGATGGCGATCAGCCACGTGATCCGCGGCGAAGAATGGCTTCCGAGCACGCCAAAGCACATTCTTCTCTACCAATACTTCGGATGGAAGCTGCCTGTCTTCGCGCATCTTCCCCTGTTGCTCAATCCTGATAAATCCAAATTGAGCAAACGCCAGGGGGACGTTGCCGTCGAGGATTACAGGACGAAAGGCTACCTGAAGGAGGCAATCATCAATTTTGTTGCGTTCCTGGGATGGAATCCCGGCGACGAACGCGAAATCTTTTCCCTGGAACAACTGGTGAAGGAATTTTCGCTTGACCGGGTGGGAAAATCGGGTGCAGTGTTCAATGTCGAAAAACTGAACTGGCTGAATTTCCAGCACCTCCGTTTGAAGCCCGACCCGGAGGTGCTCTCGATGTTAAAAGAAACGATGGCCGATTCTTCGATCGACGCGGGGCAGTTCAGCGATGCCTACCTGTTGAGCGTTATCACGGCGATGCGCGAGCGTGCAACATTTGTCAAAGACTTTG
>DATDNS010000055.1:0-6070 GCA_036518155.1 Bacteroidota bacterium | reverse complement strand
ATTGCGCTGTATTCGAAAACCTCGGCTTGAGCGGCCCTCAACCGAAGTATTCGCTTGAGATTCGTTCATCAGAAAGCGGATACGTCGCCGGAATTGATCCGTTGGAGCTTGGCTTGGCAAGTATCACGCTCGGGGCGGGTCGCGAGAAGATCGATGATGTTATTGACCCCAAAGCCGGGATCAAACTTATCCGAAAGGTAGGGGACAAGGTGGAATCGGGTGACACTGTTGCAGTTTTCTATACTGATCGTCAGAAAGTGCTGGAATCCGCACGAGCCCGGATAGCCGGAGCTTTCCGGTATGCCCCGCAGGAACCCGCAAGAATTCCTCTTGTTCTCGACGTCGTTGACAAGAATGGCTTGAGAGAATGGAAATCATAAAGAGGGTCCGTTGTTGATTGCCGGCACTGAGCCTTCCTTTCGGTTTCTTCGTTGCGATTTCGTTCGACATCCACAGTATTCTATGAACAAAACTACGGAGTGTGTAGACTGATGGCATCAATAAACTTCGTCAATGAACACAAGATTCTTGATGCGTTGCCCGGCACAAACCTGAGGGATCTGGCGCTCCAGGCTGGCATTCCGCTCGACAAACCAATTCAAAGGATTGTTCACTTCAATGTCAGGCTGGGGCCGCTGAATCTCTTCCCGGCTTCTGATACTGTTGAAATCGACGGCAAGGGGGTCAACGCGAGGTCGGAGCAGGAGGAACACGCTCTGGCAGGCCGCTTTCTTGCAAGGTACAAGGTAACGCCCACCCTTCGCCTTGCATCACAGGTGACGGTGACCGGAGATATCTCGGTCAGGACTGGCGCGGCAAGAGAACTGGACAAACAGATGACGAAACAAAGGGTTGGTTATCTCGCAGTCGTTGCGAGCTTTGCGCTTATCATGCTGGTAATGTTTGCGCTCATCGGGCTGGATCTCGTAAAGAAAATGTGAACCCAACCGTTGTGATCCAAGACGGTCGGCAACGGAGTGGATCGGATTGCCGATCGAACTCTGACCACGTGATCATGATTTTTTGATTCCCTTTCGGAGCACTTCCACCATTTGTTCGTGGATGAGTCCGTTCGTTGCAAGAACGTTCGGCGTGTAGATATCGGAAGGGAACCCTTTGAAATTGGTGAATTTTCCCCCGGCTTCTTCAACGAAAAGAACTCCAGCCGCCATATCCCATGGATTCAACGTTACTTCCCAGAAACCGTCGAACCTTCCGCAGGCAACATACGACAAATCGAGAGCGGCGGAACCCAGCCTCCTGACTGCCTGTGATTCCATCAGGACATTCGAAAAATGTTCGACCGCATTGAACGGATTTGTTCTGATATCATAGGGAAACCCCGTCACGATCAGGCTTTCCATCAGTCGTTTAGTCGCAGAGACGTGAATCCGTTTGTTGTTGAGATATGCCCCATTCCCCCGTTCGGCTGCGAACAATTCATCGGCACTGGGATCGTAAATGACTCCAAGAATGATTTCCCCTTTGTATTCGAGCGCGATCGAAGTGCTGAAGATGCGAAGCCCGTGTGTGAAATTCGTTGTCCCGTCGAGGGGATCGATAATCCACTTGTAGTCCGAGACAGTCTTGTGGCTTCCGGATTCTTCTGCGAGAAAATCGTGCTGTGGATAGCGTTGCCTGATCTTATCGATAATGATTTGCTCGGCCTTCTTGTCGATTTCAGTGACCAGATTCCGTTCTTCCCCCTGTTTATGCTCAATTTGTCTGATTTTGCCGACGTTCATTTTTAGGAATCTGCCCGCTTCAAGCGCAGCATCGATTGCTAGTTGCAGCATGAATTCTCCTTATTGTTCTCCAAGATAGCAAATATCTGATCGCTGTTCCAGGACAACGAGTCATGGTTCCCCCGTTCACAGTGTGCACGTGCACGTAGTCCCCGTGCACTGATTCACGTTGCACTCCGCTCCAAAAACCTGTACGTTCGTAAGAGGTGTTCCCTTCTCCAGGCACCATCGTACAATACCAGTTCGCTCATTGCGCAGCCGGTATTCGCAATCTTGACCCGGTCAACCATTCACTCACAGGAGGTTCCCATGTTCTTTATTCTCAGCGTAGCCGTCACGTTCGCGGCTGTGTTCTTCTGGAGCCGCGCACGGAAGACGAATCCATCGTTGGCATCGACCGCGATGGCCGTTGTCATCGCTTTCATGTTGATCACTGTGTCGCAGGTGTTCACCGTCGTCCCCGCGGGGAATGTTGGTGTCGTGGATTTCTTCGGCATTGTATCCGAGAAAACACTTCCCGCGGGAATCAACATCGTCAATCCCCTTGCAAACGTCATCAAATTCTCGGTACAGACAAAAGAGCACAAAGAAACGATGCAAGTGCTCTCGCGAGAAGGGCTGACAATTGGACTCGAAATCAGCGCGCTTTACAGGCTCAACCCGGATTCTGCTGCGCGTGTCTACAAGACCGTCATCGGAGGAGATTATGAGACGATCATCCTCATTCCGCAATTCCGGTCCATAAGCCGGTCGGTTACCGCGAGCTTCCAGGCAAGCGCCCTGTATTCAACGGAACGCGAGCGTCTCGGCGTGGCAATCCAGGAAGAGCTGGCCAGAACAGTTGCCCCCCGTGGAGTCGTTATAGAATCCACTCCCCTGCGCAACGTCGCACTCCCGACGCAGCTTACCGAAGCGATAGAACAGAAGCAGCGCGCCGACCAGGAAAGTCAGCGGATGGAGTTCATTCTGACGAAAGAAAAGAAAGAGGCAGACCGGAAACGAATCGAAGCGCAGGGGATTTCAGACTTTCAAAACATCGTGGCACGAGGAATCAGCGAACAGTTGCTGCGATGGAAAGGGATCGAGGCGACCGAAAAACTTGCGGGATCCACGAACGCAAAAGTGGTGATTATCGGTGCGGGGAAAGACGGCTTGCCGCTTATCCTTGACACAAAATAGCGATCCACAACCGGCTACGGGGTTGGCCCGGTCGGGAGCGTTGTCTGTTCAATCGTTTTCGTGTTCTCGGGTTTTTCATCATCAAAGAACACGGAGAACATCGGTTCGATTTCTTCGAGGCCGTCCTGGATAAAGTAGGAAATCCCGTCTCCGAATGAATGGAGAATGACAACGGCATTGACGTTGGCATCCCGTTCCGATGCCTTGGCCAGCCGGTTGGAGATGCCCTTGTTGACGACGTTGATCGCCTTGTAGTATTCGAGAAGTCTGTTCAGCGACCAGTCGGGTTCTTTCCCTCTGCGGGCGAGCAGGAATTGCGCTGTGAGGTAGGTGGAAACCGAGCGAAAGAACGTCTCTATGGATGTTGCAAACGGGAGATGAAATCGCGCCATAGGACGGAGTTTATCCATCACCGGGCAATTACTGGTCGTCATAAAGAGACCGATAATGGATGCAATGCCTTTTTGAAGCGTTGTCTTCTTGACGAATGTCCGTTCGTTTGTTTTCACCGTTACGACGGTCGACTCAAACGAAACATCGTCGCGAAACGTCTCAACGATCCGGGAGAGGTTGACGGCCACAGGGCAGTACTCCACCTCAGCCGATAGAGGGCAGTTTTCGCATTGGTTGAAATTGAGTTTTGTCCAATAGGGTTTCGCAGCGTCAGCGCTCCCCAGAAGCTCGAGAGTTTCAGCGTTCAATTCAACGTCTAAATTTGTCTCCGTTCCGTGTTCGAATTCGAACTTGTACTGGTAACGGATGATATTTTTCCTTGCCTCGTTCTTCACGGGTTGTTCTGTTTTCAAGAGTTTTCCAATCATTCAGCCAATACTGTTTCGCTTGTTTCCCTCACGGGGGCCTGCGTCGATTCTTATTTGACCGAGTCTCTCAGCTTCTTTAGTCGCTCCGCGAGCTCTGTCGTATTGATCGTAACCCCGTCCGTTGTCTTCTTTTCGATCTCCGTCCGGGAAAAATCAAGAAGCATTTGAATTTCTTTCATCATCTTGTCGCATTTGTCCCGGGCTTCCTTGATGTGCTTTTCGCGGTCCGTCGCTTCGGACTTGCCTTTTTGTTTCAGCGCTTTTTCGAGCAGGGCGTGAACCTCTTTGAGCGGGCCGTGCATATCATTGAGAAAGATCGATGTATACTGGCGCTGCACTTCAAAGAGGGCTTGTTCTGAGGACTTTGAACGCAGGAGCGATTTCAATCGTGTAATCAGTTCCGTCGTATCAATGGGCTTGACGAGGTAGTCCCGCGCGCCGTTCTTCAAACATTCGATGGCTGTCGAAAAATCGGCGAATCCGGTCAGCATGATCGTCTCCGTTTGCGGAAACTGCTGGCGGATGATTCCCAGCGCTTCAATGCCGCTCATACGCGGCATATTGATATCAAGAAGGACTGCGTCGAATTTCTGCTTTTTGAGTTTGTCGATTGCAGCTTCCCCGTCTTCTGCGACGTCGACGTCGAACCCGGCAGCTTTCAACTTGAGTTTCATGGTGAGACGAAGACTCTCTTCGTCATCCACCACAAGAATTTTATCATTCATGACGTCCTCATAGATAGGTTATGGTTATTCTTCTGCCACGGGAAGTGTGAAGCTAAACGTGGACCCTTTTCCAACCTCGCTCTGCACGCCAACTGTGCCGCCCTGAGCTTCAACAATGAGTTTGCAGATAACGAGGCCGAGCCCTGTACCCTTTTGTTTGGTGGTGCGCGCAGATGATGCCTGTTTATAGCGTTTGAACAAGAGCGAAATTTCTTCCGGGGATATTCCCACGCCAGTGTCTTTGACGTGGACTCGTACAAATCTGCGGGTCAGATCTTCAATCTCCGTATGGAGCGTTTCCGTAATCGCTTCCGCCGTGATCGCGATCGTGCCGCCGCTTTTGGTGAATTTCAATGCATTGCTCAGAAAATTCATCATCACTTGCTCTGTTTTCTGGGCATCGACCAGAACATTGGGAAGCTGGTCGTTATACGATGTCGAAAGTGTTACGTTCTTTTGCCTGAATTGCACCTCCATTTGCCGCAGGATCGGATCGATAAACCGTGAAACCGGGACGGAGGCCTTGTCGAACGCAATATTCCCGGCTTCGTATTTTGAGACATCGAGAAGATCGCTCACAAGTTCCAGCAGTCTGTTCGCGGACATTTGAGCGGAATTTACCAGCTCAAAATAGTCCTGACTCAGCGGAGTCGTTTTGTCCGATTCCTGAAGCAATTCGAGAACATTCTTGATCCCGATCAGCGGACTTCGCAGGTCGTGGACGAGCATTGCCATAAAATCGGCGCGCATGCGCTCAAGCTCGGCTTCCGCTTTCTTCAGCGAAATGAGCATTTTCGTCCGGACCAGCAGTTCCTCGGTGTCAATAGGTTTCGTCAGATACTGTTCCGCACCGAGGGCAAGCCCCTTGGCGATGCTTTCGGGGTCTTTCTTCTGAGCCGTCAAGAAAATCACGGGAATCTTCGTCGTTTCCGCATTTGCCCGCAAACGTTTAAGAGTCTCGAATCCGTCCATCTCCGGCATTTGGATATCCAGAAGAATGAGGTCGGGTTTGCTCTCTTTCGCGATCGCAAGACACGACATGCCGCTCGTTGCTCTGAGCATCTTAATTGGTTTTCGCTTCAGCGCGAATTCCAGGAGGTCAAGGTTGTCTTCTGTATCGTCGACAACGAGGATTGTTGGATCTGTATCGTTCATCGTCATTGTGTGTTTGTTATGCCGACTGAAGAATTCGTTTGATAGTCCGTGAAATCTCCGAGGTCGAGAATGCGTCCTTCTTCAGGAACTGCGCTATGTGTGAATCGAGTCTTTTTTGGTCTTCTTCCGTCAGTTCCTTGCCTGAAAGGATGACAACCGGAATTTTCCTCCACCGGTCGTTGTCCTGAAGCTGCTGGACAACTTCAAAGCCGTCCATGCCCGGCATAACCAGATCCAGGAGAATCAATGCCGGTATCGAAGTCTTGAGAATATCCAACGCTTCCCGCCCACCGGTCGCAACCTTGACGTTAAACCCATCCTGGCTGAGGAGCGCTTTGAACGCGAGGGCAAAATCTTCGTGATCATCGACGATCAGGATGTATTGATCTGCCGTCCGGCAATACTGCTTCACGAACGAAAGCAGCCGCTTTGGTTCGGTAGGCTT
>DATDNS010000054.1:0-5057 GCA_036518155.1 Bacteroidota bacterium | reverse complement strand
ATCGCTTGTGCCATTCTATAAGTTGTTTGAAGACCGCTATACCGTATACTGGCGGATCTATACTCCGGATGCTTGGGAGAAAAAGAAAAACGAAGACGCAGCCGCCGATGCCAGACGCAAAGAAATTGAACAGCGAACGGTTGATGAAGTTTTGGCGGGCGAACGAAAAAGCGAGGCAGAGCATCATCTTCAAGGGGATACGACGATGGGCGGCTATTATGAGGGACAAGGATGGCGCGAATCAAGAAACGGTTGGTTTAGTTATGATCTCAGGATCGGAGCCGGCAAACCTGTCACACTTGTTTGCACATACCAGGGGAGCGAAGGACAAAGGAGAGTATTTGACGTTCTTGTAGACGGTGTGAACGTCGGGACACAATCGATGGCAAATCATCCGACGGAATCATTCGATGTTGAGTATGCACTTCCCGGTACGCTCACCAAAGGGAAGAGCAGCATAACCGTAGAATTCCGTGCCCAGCCTCAAGCGATGACGGGAAGCGTTCTTGATGTGCGTGTTGTTCAGTAGTCTACGCTGTAACAATTCGGTTCGGTCTCTTGTATCTCAGACGAAGAAAGGATTAGAAATGGAACGGCACCACGTCCTGTTATCGGCAATTTTTCTGACCGCAACCAGCTTCGGTCTTGTCGCCCAGTGGAAGATTCCCGGCAATGCGCCGCTCCTGACTCGATGGGCTAAGGATGTGACTCCGGAAAAGACGCTTCCAGACTATCCGAGGCCGCAAATGGTCCGCAAACAATGGCTGAACCTTAATGGATTGTGGCATTACGTTGAAGCAGGGGAGAATGACCAACCGCCTATCGAAAGAGACCTCGTTGGGAAAATCCTGGTTCCGTTCCCTGTCGAGTCTGCCCTTTCGGGTGTCATGAAACCGATTGAACGATTGTGGTATCGGCGATTGTTTACGATTCCTTCAACGTGGAGGGGCCAACGCATTCTCCTGCATTTTGGGGCGGTCGACTGGGAATCAACAGTATTTGTCAACGGCAGGCAAGTCGGTCAGCATCGTGGAGGATACGATCCATTCGAATTCGACATTACGGACGCTCTGACAACTTCCGCACAACAGGAATTGATCGTCGGTGTTTTCGATCCATCTGACGCCGGAGATCAGCCCCGGGGCAAGCAAGTGCGAAAACCGGAGGGCATCTGGTACACATCCACGACCGGAATATGGCAAACAGTATGGATCGAGCCGGTTCCGAAACAGCACATCAATGGATTCGTCGCTACCCCGGACATTGACTCACAGACTCTGCGCCTGGTAGTGGCCGTGGACGGTGAAACGAAAGACCTTGAGGTGAACGCGACGGCCTTTGCCGGCGGGAAAACTGCAGGCATGATTTCCGGAAATGCCAATACCGAATTAAGGGTTCCACTTTCTACGCTTAGACTCTGGTCGCCCGACGATCCATTTCTCTATGATCTCAGGATTGTTTTGCGGCAAAAAGGCAAAGTCAAAGACCGTGTCACGGGCTATTTTGGCATGCGGAATATCGGAATTGCAAAAGACGAAAAGGGAATCAATCGCATCATGCTCAACGGCAAATTTGTGATGGAAGTCGGACCGCTTGACCAGGGATTCTGGCCGGATGGGATCTACACAGCTCCCACAGATGAAGCGCTTAAGTATGACATTCAGATGGAAAAAAAGCTTGGCTTTAATATGGTTCGCAAGCACGTGAAGGTGGAACCGGACAGATGGTACTACTGGGCGGACAAACTTGGAATTCTCGTCTGGCAGGATATGCCGAGCGGGAGCAATCGCATGGCGGATTCGAAGAAACAATTTGAATCAGAACTGAATCGCCTTGTTCAGGAGCATCGCAATCACCCTTCAATTGTGATGTGGGTGGTGTTCAATGAAGGGTGGGGACAGTATGACACGGAACGCCTCACGGCGTGGGTGAAGAACCTGGACCCGAGCCGGCTGGTCAACAATGCCAGTGGATGGACAGACGCGAGGGTTGGAGATGTGGCCGACATTCATTCATATCCAAGGCCCCGATCACCGAAGGCCGACGATCACCGTGCTGGTGTCCTTGGAGAGTTCGGGGGTTTGGGTCTGGCAATACCCGGCCACACGTGGCAAAAGGAACACTGGGGATATCGCGGGATGGACGATCGTCAGCAGCTCACAGCGCAGTACCAGATGTTTCTGCGTTCAGTGTACTCCCTGGAAGACACCGCAGGCCTTTGCGCCGCAGTCTACACGCAAATCACAGATGTGGAAACGGAATGCAACGGGTTGATGACATACGATCGTTCGATTGTCAAGCCCGACGAGAACGCTCTGCGCGAAGTGAACCGGGGTGATTTCACGCATGCGCCGCTGCCGCCTGTTGTTCTCACGGTTGTGCCGACTTCCGAAAAGGACGCACAAGAATGGCGATACACTGTTGATGCGCCGTCAAACGACTGGATGAATGCCGAATTCCCTGATTCGAGCTGGAAACTCGGACAAGGCGGTTTTGGCGTGACCGAGGCAGAGGGGGCGAAAGTGCGAACACCGTGGAAATCCGGCGATATATGGATCCGGAGAAATTTCGAACTCAAGGACCTCAGTCCGGGTCATCTCTGTCTTTGGCTCCAACACGATGATGACTGTGAAGTGTACCTGAACGGAGTCCTTGCCGCAACGATCCCGGGTGCGAATTCAGACTACGATCAATTCGAAATCTCCGGGGAAGCCATGAAGTCCCTGAGAATCGGCAAGAACACCGTTGCAGTTCATTGCCATCAAACCGTGGGAGAACAATATATTGATGTGGGACTTGTAAACGTGGTCAAGGAAAATCGCTGACGTACGGTGTGAATAACCCTCAGGTCGCAACAAAAGGAACTCAGTCACGAAACAACGCAAGTTCAGGTAGGACAATGGAACAATAATTCCGGAGACAGTTAGCATGCGTATCAAGAAAATCGAAGTGTTCCAGGTCAAATACGGATTGCACGACAAAACATATGCCTGGTCCGGCGGACACTCTGTAAGTCTGTTCGTCAGCAATATTGTGCGCGTCTCAACGGACGATGGCATTCAAGGGTACGGCGAGGTATGCCCTCTCGGATCGGCGTACATGGATGCGTTCGCTCTGGGCGTCCCTGCAGGCATTCAGGAACTTGGCCATGCTCTTCTCGGACAAGATCCGAGCAGAATCAGGTCGATCAACGCCATTATGGATTCGGCCCTTGGCGGGCACAACTATGTCAAATCGCCAATCGATATCGCATGCTGGGATATTCTTGGGAAAGCTACAGGCAAACCGGTTTCGGTCTTGCTCGGCGGGAGGGCCGTCGAAGATTATCCGCTCTACCGAGCGATTTCACAGCGTGCGCCAAAAGAAATGGCAAAAGATGTCGCGAAATACCGTTCCCAGGGTTACCGAAAGTTCCAGCTCAAAGTCGGAGGAGACCCGGATGTGGATATCCGGCGAATCCGTGAAGTGCTCGGAGTCCTCAAGCCGGGCGACATCCTTGTGGCCGATGCAAATACCGGCTGGCTGCCTCACCAGGCTCTTCGCGTCGCAAACGCGCTTGAGAATGAGGATTTCTATCTCGAGGCACCCTGCGTGACTCACGAAGAGTGTCTCACAGTGCGTCAACACACAAATCTCCCTTTTGTCATCGACGAATTGATCACCGGCGTCACCCCGTTCCTGAGAGCTTATAACGACCATCTCATGGATGTTGTCAATATTAAGATTTCACGGGTTGGCGGCCTTACCAAGGCAATGCAACTTCGCAATTTGTGTGAATCACTCGGAATCGTCATGACCATCGAGGACAGCTGGGGCGGCGATGTCACCACGGCGACGATCGCACATCTTGCGGGAAGCACCAGGCCGGAATTTCTCTTTACATCAACAGATTTCAATAGCTATATTGACCTTCACGTTTCTCCTGATGCACCGATGCGAAAAGACGGAAGGCTCTCTGTCCCGATAACGCCGGGCCTTGGCATCACCATCGACGAACGAAAACTTGGAAAGCCGGTCGTCGTCTGCGCTTGATAGTTCCGTCTCAAACCAGTTATGCTATTGCGCTCTGGACCGCACATACGCGGCCAGGATCTCCAACATCTACTCCACGAAAGGTTCATCAATGAAAGAACAAAGGACACTTATTTGTCTGTGGTTCGTGTTGTCAACGTTCCTTCCGCTTCTGGCCCAGGAAAAACAGGGATCGATGTTGACGCTCGACAGGATATTCAAGAGCAGGGAATTTTCCGGCGATCGGTTTGGCCCGTCACGCTGGCTTGATGACGGTTCGGCGTACACGACTGTCGAGCCATCAGAATCGCAAAAGGGTGCGAGGGATATCGTGAAATACGACACAAAGTCCGGGAAAAAAGAGGTGCTTGTCTCAGCCGCGAAGCTGATTCCACCGGATGAGAAGAATCCGCTGACGATTGAAAATTATTCCTGGTCTCCGGACGGCAAACTTCTTTTGCTCTACACGCACTCGGAGCGGGTATGGCGTCAAAATACCCGCGGTGATTACTGGGTCATCGATCGTTCAGACTGGAGCATGAAAAAGCTGGGAGGTGACGCAAAACCTTCCACGCTGATGTTTGCAAAGTTCTCGCCGGACGGAAAGAAAGTGGCGTACGTGAGGGAGCACAACCTCTATTGCGAGAACCTGAACGACGGCAAGATTACGCAGCTGACGAGCGATGGTTCGACGACCATCATCAACGGAACGTTCGACTGGGTGTACGAAGAAGAATGGGACGATCGCGACGGATTCCGGTGGAGCCCCGACAGCAAATTGATCGCCTATTGGCAGCTCGATGCGTCGGGTGTGCGGGATTTCTATCTCATCAATGATACCGATTCTCTCTACTCCTTTATCATCACCGTGCAGTATCCGAAAGTCGGTACAACACTGTCTGCCTGCAAGGTTGGCGTTGTGAGCGCTGATGGTGGAGCGACGACGTGGATGGACGTGGCGGGCGACAAACGAAACAATTACATTCCTCGCATGGAATGGGCCGATAATTCAAAGGAGATCGTGTTTCAGCACATGGACCGCGCAC
>DATDNS010000053.1:0-2886 GCA_036518155.1 Bacteroidota bacterium | reverse complement strand
AAACGTGGATGGAAGCGTACTCCCCGTTCATTCCGGAGGGCGATCTGCAATCATACCACCAGGCCACGTACAACCTTGAAGCGTTGAAGACCATGTTCGCCGACCGTGATGTGAAAGGGTTTGTCGCGGAATTTGACGGCGCGCTGGTGGGCTGCATCAGGACAAAGCTTGAGAGGACCGCACAGCGCTTTTACGTGTCGTCGTTGTACGTTCTTCCACATCACCAGGGTAAAGGAATCGGTCGGACGCTCATGACGATGGCTGCGCGAGAGGCGGTTGCCCTGGGACACGACCGGATTTGGATCGGTGTCATGGAAAGAAACAAAGACGGTCTCGACTGGTACCAGAAATTCGGCTACCGGGTCGTCGAAGAAGCCCCGTTTACGATGGGGAAATCCACGGTGAATCATTTTATCGGGTTTGTCCCCGTCAAGCCGTTTTCACCCGGAGCTGTCCCGACGCACAAGGAACCGACAAGAGATCCGGACAAGCGCACGCACATTCCATCGCAGAGAGTGTTTTCTAAATATCCGGGCAGCGGCGGGATCGTGTCCCTTCCGCAGCGGGTCGATGAGCTTCTCCAAGATCAGAAAAACACCTGGCAGCAATTTGCAGAAGGGACGGAAGCCCTCAAAGCGACGAAGACGCGACAGGTGGAATGCAACGGTAACCTGATTACGCTCCAATTCAATCCAAAGAGAATTGTGAGCACGGGTGCGCGACTTGATGAGGCCACCCTCAAAGCGAGAAAATGCTTTCTGTGCGTACACAACCTTCCCGAGGAACAACGGGGGATTCTGTACCACGACAACTTCCTGATCTTGTGCAATCCGGCTCCGATATTCGAAAAACATCTTACCATTGCGCACATCGACCATTGCAAACAGGCAATCGAACCTTTTGCCGGAACAATGCTCGAGCTCGCGCGTGACCTGGGCCCGTCCTTCACGCTGTTCTACAACGGCCCGAAATGCGGCGCGTCGGCGCCCGACCACGCGCATTTCCAGGCCTGTCCATCCAATGTCCTGTCGATCGAACAACTTGTTTCCCGCGAAGCAACAAAAGGACTGAGAATGCGGGAGAAGGAAATTTCGGTGTGGAGTCTCGGGAATTGCGGCCGAACGATCATACTGGTCAGATCCACAAGCCGGACCGAAGTGGAAAAGAGTCTCCGGGGATTACTCGCTGCAATGAGAACGGTGGGCGGATCGCCGGAGGAGCCCATGGTTAACATTCTTTGCACGTTCGAGAATCAATCCTGGGAAATGATTATCTTTCCACGCCGCAAACACCGTCCGGATGTCTATTTCAAAGAAGGGAGTGAGCGTATTCTTATCAGTCCCGCTGCAGTGGATCTCGCGGGATTTGTTGTCACTCCTGTGGAAAAGGACTTTGTCTCCGTCGAAGCCCGGCTGGTCGAGCAGATCTATTCCGAAGTGTGCCTGGATTCTTCATCCATCGACAGGATATTCGCCGCATTCCAAAATTGAAGCGGACAGAGTGAACAACTTTTCTTGATCCCACAACGATGATCTCCCAGGAACCAGTCATTAGAGTCGGTATCTTCGAGCATTACCCCGAGGTACAGGGATCGTTGCAGGGTAAATTTGCCGTCGCCAACGTGATCGGGTTGAAAGGTGATTTCGTCGTAAGGTCCGAACGGGGAACGATATTCTTTACCAACCCCTCGGGCCAGCGAATATTGTCGGGTGACGAAATCCTTTGTCAGCCGCTTGAAGGGGGTACGTTTACACTCAAAGGAGTGAAAATCGGCATCGATTTCCACTGGGAACGGAAAGAGGACCAGGCCTTTGAAGGAAGGCTCCGGCTCGTTGCACAGGACGGAAGGACTGTTTCGGCGATCAACGAGATCGGCCTTGAGTCCTATCTCAAGAGTGTCATCTCGTCGGAAATGAGCGCACAGGCGCCGCTGGAATTTTTGAAGGCGCACGCGATCATCGGACGAAGCTGGCTCGTTGCGTTGTTGGAAAGAAAAAAGGCGGATGAGGACGGGAAAGCCAGACCTCACAAGAAGACACTGCGGGATGACGAAGTAATCCGGGTATACGGGCACGAGAACCACGGCACCTTTGATGTCTGTGCCGACGACCACTGCCAGCGCTACCAGGGAGTCACAAAGATCATCAACGACGCCGCGTCGCAGGCGGTCGAAGCGACGCGTGGTATTTATCTGGTGTACAAGGATGAGGTTTGCGATACACGGTACTCCAAGTCGTGCGGCGGGTTGTCCGAGAACTACGAGAATGTCTGGGATGATCAGGAGATTCCCTACCTGAGGTCTGTCTCTGACTCGCTGACGAAGTACAAGCCCGTGAAATCGGAGCGGGACGCGGAGAAATGGATTCACTCGACCCCGGATGCCTATTGCGCCGCAACCGATCCGGAGTTTCTTCGCCAGATTCTCCCGTCGTTCGACCAGGAGACAAGAGATTTCTTTCGATGGAAGGTCGAATATCGGCGTGAAGAGCTGGAAGAACTCATCACGAAAAAATCGGGAATCGATTTCGGTACGCTCAGGGATTTGATTCCGATCTCGAGGGGTCCTTCGGGGAGGATCAGCAAACTCAAAATCGTGGGTTCCTCGAAAACGGTAACCGTTGGAAAAGA
Source organism: Bacteroidota bacterium (assembly GCA_036518155.1). Lineage (GTDB taxonomy): Bacteria > Bacteroidota > Ignavibacteria > UBA10030 > UBA10030 > JADGQA01. The sequence continues at coordinate 258 of DATDNS010000053.1, read as the reverse complement.
ACTGGAAATCCGGAAATGGCTGTCGGCGTCGCACCTCTACAGCTCGGCATTTACAGTGACGACGGAGCGCGATGCGGAGGGACTTCCGCAGAAATTCATTCTGACGGGAGCCGGATGGGGTCACGGAGTCGGCTTTTGTCAGATTGGCGGAGCCGTGATGGCCTCAAAGGGTTTCGACGCTGAAGCAATCGTCAAGCACTATTTCAAGGGAACAGAATTGGCGAAACTCTACTAACCAAAACATCCGATGCAGCGAAC
>DATDNS010000052.1:0-3112 GCA_036518155.1 Bacteroidota bacterium | reverse complement strand
CGAAACAACGTGGACAGCCGGAGTCTCGAGCGGAATCTACTTCTGTCGCCTCACGGCGTCGACGACGGACAATTCTCGGAAGGCGTTCCAAATAGTGAGAAAAATGCTGGTGATCCGATAATGAGTGTCGTTGTCCCCGATTGATGGCAGGCACACGTGAGTTGCTTGCGACGTTACTTATCGATATTTTTACCACGTAATTCCCTGAATTGAATGACTTCACCCGTATCGTAGGTCCCCTCAGTCGCTCACATGAAGAAGACAATTCTGTTTCTGTTCACCTTCTCTTGTTCCATCGCACAAGACAAACAAGCAATCATCACGGCATTCGAAAGCGCTGCTCGCGAATTCAACGTTCCTGCGGACGTCTTGAAAGGGATTGCGTTCGCGGAAACCCGATGGGAGCAGCTCACGTGGGCGGAAGGCGACACGGCGTCGGCGTGTACCGGCATGCCCCGGCCGTACGGCATCATGTCGCTTTGGGATAATCAGTACTTTGGACACAGTCTCAGACAAGCCGCAGCGCTTATCGATTTGGACCCGTCAGTCCTCAAAAGTGATTTTCAACAGAATATCCGGGGAGCGGCCGCGCTGCTGAAGAAATATCACGACGAGCTCCCGTTGCCTGCAGGAACGAATTCGCAGGACATCGAAAGCTGGAGGAACGCGATTGCAGCATATTCCGGGTTGCCTCAGGCAGGTCTTGCACAGCAGCACGCTTTGAACATCTATTCTGAGATGTCGACGGGTTATCACAAATACCACATCGACTGGAATGGAAGGCCGGTAAATCTCCAGCCAATGCGGGAAGCCGTATCCAGGATTCAAACAGAGGCCAGATCGGAATCTGCAAACAATCAAGAATCGCCGGAGTCGATCACCAATCAGCCGGACTATCCGTTGGCAAAATGGGCTTCTGCATATCCTGGGCACTGGTATACTTCCGGGAATACGAGGAGTTTTGTTGTCATCCACGACATGGAAGGTTACTATCTTTCAACGATTTCGTATTTTCAGATGTCCTCCACCGGAGCCAGCGCGCATTATTGTGTGAACAGTGGATATCAGCCGGACGGAAGGCCGGGTGGGGAAATTACGCAAATGGTTGAGGAGAAATACTGGGCGTGGCACGTGGTATGCTGGAACTCCTACATGTTCGGCATTGAACACGAAGGATTTGTGAACAATGCCGCTTGGTACACGGATGACATGTACCGATCGTCTGCTCAACTGACGGCTTACCTCTGCAAGAAGTACAATATACCGATGGATCGCAATCACATTATTGCGCACGGAGAATGGCAAAATCCGTCATGGACTTCCTGGATGAATACGAATTTTCCTGCGATCGATGTCACGTGTAATACTCACACTGATCCGGGTCCCAATTGGAATTGGAACTATTATATGAGTCTTGTCAAGGGAGTTTTCGTCGCAACGGCATCCCCGGCGCGTAATGCGACAAACGTGCCTGCGTATAGGAACATAGTAATTCATTTCAGTACGCAGATGGATACTGCCTCAGTCGCAAATGCCCTTTCATTAACACCCACTATTGCAGGCACGTTTGTTTGGTCAGACAATTACAGCACTCTGACATTTAGACCGAATCCCTTCTTTGCATTTTCAACGACGTACGCCTTGACGATCGATTCGACAGCCAAAGACGCTTTGGTGGGGAGGTACCTCGACGGAACCGGAAGCGGTCTCGGTCCATCCCGATTCCAGATGAGCTTTACGACTGTGCCGCTGGATACGTCGCCCCCGGTGATCACCTCCTGGTATCCTCATTCGACCACGACGGATTTTCCGTATACTGGTGAGGTTGTGATTCGATACAATGAACCCTTGTCGCCGGCGCAGGCTCAATCCGCAGTCCAGGTCAAGGATAGTGTGGGTGCGATCGTGGCTCCGGTCGACCTTAAGGTCGACAGTATCGCTGACAAAGGAGTTATCTCACTTTCATCAACACAATTTAAGCCAAATTCGAAGTACTCTCTGGAAATCTCCAAAGGAATAATAGATCTCTACGGGAATTCAACAACATCGGCGGCGAATTTCAATTTCTTCACGGGTCCGGAAAGTGTGACAGAAGGGATCGTTTTTGATTCATTCGAGAGTAATGCGAGGTCCTGGATTCAACCGAATCAAAATGCGGGCTCGGTTTTCATTGACTCAAATGCGACCCAATTCTCTTTTTCAGCGGACGAGGTAAGATCCGGGTCTCAATCCGGCAAGCTAGTCTATTCGTTCACACAATCACAAAACGGAGTCGCAGTGCTGCAGGCCGGTGCCAGCCCCACCCTGGATAAGTATTCGAGTTTTGGAATATGGGTGTTTGGTGATGAGAGCCGGAATGTCTTTGAACTGGTTTTTCAGCCGCAAGACCAGTCGGCTCGATCTGATACGATTGACTGGATGGGATGGAAATTTCTCAATATTTCTCTCGCGAATCTCAGCGGTACCGGAAAGAAACTCAACGCAATTGTTGTACATCAGACGGGATCAGGCGACAATTCCGGCACTCTTTATTTTGAAAACATGCAGGTCAACTCCGTTGTGAGCGACGCGACGAAAAACCTGGCCGCGTATCCTGATAGGTTTGCACTCTCTCAAAACTATCCGAATCCGTTCAACCCCACGACGATCATCAGATATCAGCTCCCGAACGAATCGTACGTGCGATTGTCGGTTTACAACCTGGTGGGCCAACGTGTACGGGTTCTCGTCGATGAGAAGAAAAATTCGGGCTATTACAGCATCCCGTTTGACGGCACAGGATTGCCGTCGGGCGTGTATTTTTACAGACTTGAGGCCGGGCGCTTTCATATAAGCCAGAAAATGTTGTTGATTCGTTAAGGGATCGGTTCCCCGGTCCGGATTGCTCCACGTTTTCCATTCACATTCGCTCACTATCAATCAAAGGCACTCAAATGGCTGAATCCACCGTGTTGCCTGCCCAAAAGAGGCTTGCGTCTCTCGATGTATTCAGGGGAGCCACCATCGCCGGAATGATGCTCGTGAACAATCCGGGAGATTGGAGTAAGATCTATGCGCCGTGGGAGCACGCACGTTGGGATGGATGGACCTATACGGATACCGTCTTCCCATT
>DATDNS010000051.1:0-4432 GCA_036518155.1 Bacteroidota bacterium | reverse complement strand
GACTGTCACAAATGTCGCACTTGGCCTCGCCGTTTTTCTGAGTCTTCTTGCAGTGAGTCGCGTCGTGTTCCAGGAATTGCGTGCCAGGGCCGGACTGCGTTCCGGGAAGGCGGTCATTCATCGAGGGAACGGGCTCAACCTTGAATCGCTTGGCATTACGATGAACGACGGAGGCGAACCTATCAACGAGATGTCTCGTCAGACCAGGCCCCGAGCCATGGATCCTGACGACCCCCCGAACATTACTCGTTCAGAGAACTGATCCAGGCAAGCTGCGTGCGTCTCCCAATTCGGATTGTCAGGTCCGGAGGACTGCGATGAGGTGTCCGTTCCTCAGAGAAGTGCAGGTGAAATCGTGCAGTGCTTCACCGTTCAAGAAAATGATTGTCCGCAGTTCTATCGAGGCCGACCATGAACGGTGTTCAGGCACTGAATGGATGTGGTGCCCGGCGGCGAAGGGACATCGCGAAGATCACCCCAACCTCAATCACTGCCCGTTTCTTCACGAATCTCTTGTCCAGTATTGTTCGGCTGTGCCCGCGCCTACGTTTGTTCCTTACAACGAGTCTCCTTCCTCACGTTGTCATCGGGAAGGCCACGTCTATTGCGAATTGTTCCTGTCGACAACATACCCTGAATACTGCAACCCGGGCAAGCCTGTCGCAGCAGATCTCCCTCCCGAGCCGGCGAATGTTTTCTTTTCGCCCAATCACATGTGGATCCGAATGCACGACGATGGAAGTTGTCACATCGGTGTTGACAGCCTGCTGGCCAAAGTGCTGAAGCGGGTCGAGACACTGAGCTTTGCGGGCGCAACCGGGGATGGACATCCCGCCGCCCTGTTCTCAGTGCGGGGGATAACGCTGCGCATCGTTTTCCCGGCCAAAATCGATCAGATCGCAGCTCATACATATTTGCGCCTGAGGCCGGAATACCTTGCGTCGTTTCCGTATACCCTGGGTTGGCTGTTCGAAGGAATGGTACCAAGGAGTGCATCAAACAAGGGGAGTACCACTCTGCACGATGGATGGGTCAGTCCGGATAATGCCGGCAATTGGATGAGCCAGGAATCAAGAAGGCTGATCGATTACGTCCACAGCAGGGTTGCTCCGGCGGAGATCTTCAGCATGACTGATGGAGGTGTGTTGAAGGAAGATTTGATTGCGGAGCTGACGCCCGAGGAGTTGTACCGGCTTTTCGATGACTTCTTTTCCCATCCGCGCCTGCACTGAAGATCGTTCTTCCACGCAATACCATCGCAGCCCGTTTTTCGCGGCAATACCCCATCGTGTTCCTACCTCGTAAGATGATGTTTCTTGAGTTTGTCATACAGCGTCGACCGATCGATCCCCAGGATTGCGGCAGCCTGTTTGATATTGCCGCCGGTTTGCCGCAAGGTTGCGGCGATAGCTTGTTTCTCAAGATCCTCAAGTTTTACATTGGCGGGAATTCTCCAGTCTCCGCCTCTTTCGCGACCGCGGGAGATGAATTCGAAATCGTCTTCGGTGAGCGTTGTCTGCCGGCAACTCACCATCGCACGCTCGATCGCATTCTCGAGTTCACGCACATTTCCCGGCCAGTCCGTGTTCATGAGAATTTTCAACGCGCTGTCCTCAATTCCTGTCACATTCTTCTTCAGCTCGTGGGAGAGGCACTCAATGTAATGGCGTGTGAGCAACGGAATATCTTCACATCGTTCTCGCAGCGGGGGAATCTGAATATTGATGACATTCAGCCGGTAGTAAAGGTCTTCACGAAACCTTCCCTCTTTCACGTCGCGCTGGAGATTCCGGTTTGTCGCCGCTATCACGCGGACATCGACGTGGAGTTCTTCTGAGCCGCCGACCCGATAGAACGTGCGTTCCTGAAGCACACGCAGGAGGTCGACCTGGAGCTTTGGCGACATATCGCCGATCTCATCGAGAAGAATCGTCCCTCCTTCAGCGATCTCGAACTTCCCCTTTTTTGTTGTCATCGCGCCTGTGAACGACCCTTTTTCGTGTCCGAAGAGTTCGGACTCAAGCAGTGTTTCCGCCAGCGCTGCGCACGACACGCTGATGAACGGTTTCGATGCGCGGTCGCCGGAACAGTGTATTGCGCGGGCGACGAGTTCCTTTCCTGTTCCGCTTTCCCCCTGAATGAGCACGGTACTCCTGAGGCTGGCAACCTCTTTGATGAGGCCGAAGATCTCGAGCATCTTCGCATTCTTGCTGATGAGATCGTGGAACCTGTACTGGCGTGAGAGCTTCTGGCGCAGGATGACGTTTTCGCGCTGGAGGTTTTTCACCTTGATGATCCTGTCGACAAGAAGCGAAATCTCGGCGGGGCTGCACGGTTTGACGATGTATTCCTGTGCCCCTTCCTTCATCGCGGTGATCGCCGTGTCGACCGTAGCATACGCCGTGATGATGATCACGGAGGCATCCGGTCGAATGTTGCGGATTTCCATCATGGTTTCAATACCGTCGGGCCCACCCGGCATTTTCAGATCGATGAAATACATGGCGTACTCTTTCCCGGCAGCGCGCTCAATCGCCTCACGGCCGGAAGAGACCGTCTCCACGGAATACCCATCCTCCCTCATCCACGCCGCCACGGATTCCCGGGCGATTTCTTCATCGTCAGCGACCAGTATATGCCAGTGTGAATTCATGCTGCTGATTCGTTCGGATTGTTCACCGGGAGAGTGACGGTGAATGTCGTCCCTGTTTTCGGGTCGCTTTTCGCCTCGATATCGCCGTGATGCTCCTGCACAATTCCATAGACCACGGCAAGCCCGAGTCCCACACCTTTTCCCTCTTCTTTCGTGGTGAAGAAGGGGTCGAAGACTTTTGAAAGATTCTCGGGGGTGATCCCGTCTCCGTTGTCGGAAATCTGCAGAACAATATTCCCTGACCGCTCGTCGAAGCGGGTACCAATTCTGACAACGGCTTCTTCTTTCCCCTGACACGCCTCAGCGCCGTTCATGATGATATTGATCAGGACCTGCTGCATTTGTGAGGCGTCGCAGAGCACAACCGGCAGTTCCCCGGCAAGACAGAGCTGGACATCCACGTCCATCAGTCTGAGCCTGTGCTCGATGATTCCCAGGGTCGACCGGACGACGGTGTTGATGTCTGTCCTGCTGTGTTGCGGTTTTGACCTCCGTGAGAATGCCAGGAGGTCAGCCACGATCCTGCCCACACGGGCAGTCTCGCCGACGATTGTATCGACGTGTTTCCGTACTTCTTCGACCCTGTCGGGCGGAATACCATCTTCTTTGATAATCCGCTGGACAAGCGAGGAGAGGTTCAACACACCGAAGATCGGATTATTGATCTCGTGTGCAACGCTTGCGGCCAGTTGGCCGAGCGAAGCGAGCCTGTCGCTTCGCTGCAGCCTTTGATTCGCAGAATTGAGTTCTTCGGTTCGCTCGGCAACTTTTGTTTCGAGACTTTCCGTGATCTGGTTGATCTCTTTGAGTGCGAGTCTCAGCCTCTCTCGCATCGCGTCAAACGATTGGGCAAGCTCGCCGAGTTCGCCCCCCGTCCCGACGACGATCGGCGTGTCCAGGTTCATCGCACTGACTGCCCGCGTGCCCTCCATCAATTTTTGGATGGGAGCATCGACAAAGCGCCTGATGAAGAAAACAATGAAGATGCCGATGAGCAGGATGTGGATGGCCGCTACGATGAAGACCCGCCGCTGCATGGCGGCCATTTCATTGTCGACCGGGTCGAGGTCGAAAGCCACGTCGAGCACCCCGAGAACTTTCGTCTCAGCAGGATGGGCATGACACTCTGCCACTGAGCATTGGGTCTCGTTATAAATGGGAGTGATCATCGCCAGCCGCCGGGTTCCGTCCGGTCCACGGAACACACGGGCACGGTTCGGAACATCGACCTTCACCAGCGGTTTGTCGCTCGCGTGACAAAGAAAACACGCTTCAGCGTTCTTGTCGACCTGCGGCTGCTCTCCGGCCGCAGTCGAAAACATCACACGTCCCTCCTTGTTGAAGATGCGGATGAGCCGGATCCCCTGTTTGGACGCGATTGTCTGCATCACGTTGTATGCGTCGTCGCGATGGTCGGCGAGCATTGCATGCCACGTTGCGCTCGTGATCGCGCGGGAAAGTTGATCAGCGCCGACAATCATTCCGCTCAGGAGCTGTTCCTCCTGTGTCCTGATGGTATAGTAGCCGGATATTCCTTCTGCAATGATAATGAGAAACGTAAGGGAGAGGATGAGGCGAAGGGCGAGTCTTTTTTGGCGAAAGACGTTCACGACCCAGGAGCTCACAAGAAATGTGCCGAGTACGGGAATACTGAATTGGAACGATTACCTCGCCTTTATCTCCGGACACGCAGTGATATTCGCAATCCTGAAATCGACTTCTTCTTTTTGAAAACAGGCTGGTCTCGGCGGAGACGCAATCGGATGGACGGTTGTGCGG
>DATDNS010000050.1:0-3417 GCA_036518155.1 Bacteroidota bacterium | reverse complement strand
TGCCGATGGTAAGCCGGATTCTTCATATCTGCTCGTCAGGTATACCCTCAGGAATGTGTCCCCATCTCCGAACACCGGAAGCTTCTACATTGCTTTGAGGCCGTTCCAGGTCAATCCCACGTACCAGTGGTTGAACACAGAAGGAGGATTCGCGAAAACAGTAGCGCTCGCGATGCGCAGGTCAAGAGCCGTCGCGGGCGGCAAATCGGTAATCGTCTCGGGGCAGCCCGATGCTTCGGGGGTCACATCGGGTGATCAGGGAGATATCGTCGAATACATTGCCCGTGGAAGGCTGCCTTCGCAGTCGGTCACGAAAGGATCGTGGGGGACCGCATCCGGTGCATTCGGGTATTCCTTCACGCTTGCTCCCGGCGATTCGCTTGTCGTTGTCGCATCCGTACCTTTCTGGCCTCCCGCTGATCGTTGGACTTTTCGAGCGCCTTCGGTAGACGAGTTTGATTCTGCCTTTGCACGCCAGCGTTCGGAATGGGTGAAGAGACTGAACGCGGTTCGTTTTGATTTCCCGGACGATGCGGCGCACTATTTCAACACTCTCCGCTCCAATCTTGCCTACATTCTCATCAACAAAGACGGACCCGGGTTCCAGCCCGGCTCACGCTCCTATGAGCGATCGTGGATCCGTGACGGTTCCATGACATCGTCAGCGTTGCTGAAATTCGGAATGCAGGACGATGTCCGCAGGTTCATCGATTGGTATTCCTCGTACCAATACGACAATGGCATGGTTCCGTGTGTCGTCGACGAGAGGGGGCCCGATCCCGTGCCGGAAAACGACAGTCACGGTGAATACATCTTTGCGTGCATGGAATACTATCGGTTCACACACGATGCGGAATTCCTGCGACGCCATTGGAGCAATATTGAATCTGCAGTACGATACATTCAGGACCTGAGAAAACAGCGGATGACAAAGGAGTATCGGGATGGAGACAGTCTGAAACGCGCCTGCTACGGACTTGTACCCGAATCGATCAGCCACGAAGGATATTCCGCCAAACCCATGCATTCGTACTGGGACGATTTCTTTGTCTTAAAGGGACTCAAGGATGCTTCGGCGGCCGCAGCCGTCCTTGGCAAGGACTCGTCGTCCCGGTTCTTCGACAGCGTCGCGCACGCATTCCGTTCGGACCTTTACAGGTCAATGCAAGCATCAATGCGGATGCACGGGATCAACTACATCCCCGGATGCGTGGAATTGGGAGATTTTGATCCGACGTCGACGTCCATTGCGTTGTTTCCGTGCGATGAGCTCAAATCCATTCCAGATCGCCCCATACACAACACATTTGACCGCTATTTTGAATGGTTCACGGAAAGAGAAAAGGTCGGTTTTTCATGGGATGCATTCACGCCGTATGAATTGAGAAACGTGGGAACCTACATTTATCTCGGCCAGAAACAACGCGCATTAACTCTCTTGAACTGGTTCTTCTCCTATCAGAGGCCCACTGGCTGGAACCAATGGGCTGAGGTCGTCTGGCACGATCCACGCAAGCCGGCGTTTATTGGAGATATGCCGCATACGTGGGTCGGATCCGATTTCATCAACGCATTGCGTGCAGCGGTATGCTACGAGATTGACGATGATACCGCAATAGTCATTGCGGCGGGTCTTCCTGAGCGCTGGATCCTCAACGGCATAGGAGTCGAGGGACTTCCAACACACTACGGCACGCTGTCGTACTCCATCAAGGGCACAATGTCTTCATCGGTCACGATTGACATCCGTGGAGACGTACACGAGAGGGGGGCCTCCATACTTATTCCTGCTGCGTTGCTGTCGACCCCCGTGAAGTCAGCCTCAGTCAACGGTACGCACACGGCGCCCGAGCGCGGATTCATTCGCGTAAAGAACCTCCCGGCGAGGATCGCTCTTGAATACTAGCCGATTGAATCGCTTGTGCCGGATCATTCCGTGCGTCGCAATCCTCTGTCTCTGTTCCGGCCTGCGTGCCCAGGGATTCAACGCCAACGGAGCGAACGACACACTTGCGACGGTCGATTCCTGGCCAATCACGACAAACGACCTCTTTGAGCGGATTAGTCTTATGCCGTTCGAGGTCAAGACAGAAGACCACGATTGGGAATCTGTAAAGCGCAAGGCAGTCGAATCGCTCGTGGGTGAGCGGCTGTTGTCCCTTGCATTCAAGGAGAATGAGGTTCCGGACTCGTGGCACATGGACCGTGTCCGCATTGTCCTTGAAAAAATTCTCTCCAGGGACGAGATGTACAAACAGGAAGTCCGGGACAGGGTGACGATTGCCGACGCGGAGGTCCTCGATGGAGTAAACCGTTACAAGATGAAGCGGCGACTGCTGGTATGTCGCTCATTATCCTACGCGGATGCCGCGCGGAAGGGAAGGGACTGGCTGCAATCACGACGGGGGGGAAGGCCGGACGCGTCGTTCTTTTCGTCAATGCGCCTCCAACCGGACACGGTGCTCATCGGTTTTGGTTCGGCCGATACTGCGCTTGAAGATGCGGCGTATCGTCTTAAAGACACGCTGGCTATTTCCGGCCCCGTGAAGACTGTGATGTTCGGTTGGGTAGTCGCGGCCCTCCTCCGTGCCGAACCAAATCCCGAAGCGCTCGGCAAATCAGAGGACGACGAGAAAAAGGAAGTACGCCAGGAACTTGAACTTCGAAAAGAGTCAGTTCTCGCCACGGGCATCGTTGACCGCATACTGCGGGGGAACAGGATGGATGCAGACAGTACGGTGTTCAGGATGGTCGCAAAGAGATTGTGGGAAATGATGCGTTCTGATACGACGGCGCGACGAATTCCAAAAGGCTACCGTTACCTGCCGGATGACATCTACCAGCTCCTGGGGGAATTCAAGACGCAACTGGACCAACCGATCGTTCGGATGAGTACAGGAGCGCTCAGCCTTGGAGAATTTCTCGAGTATCTCTTTCATTATGATTTCGCAATTCCCTCGTTACATCCGCGCTCCTTTGTCGTCTCGTTGTTCGAAATCCTCAGGACGGTCACTGAATCGGAGTTGATTGCACAGGAAGCACTCCGGCGAGGGTATCAACATAACGGGGAAGTGATTCGCGATGAAGCAAAATGGATGGAGTACTGGAAATCGAGATACGCTGAATTCTCCGTCGTCGATACGACAACGTACGGCAATACGGAAATATTCTGGTCATTATGGCGGTATCATACGGCCCTGGTTGAAAGCACGTGCGTGTTGAGCGTCCAGGAGGTCTTGCTGGCGGATTCTTCGGGTGCGGTCCGGGTCCTGCGGATGATCCAGGATGGAGCGGGCATGGATTCGCTTGCCAGCAGGTTCACAAGACGGCGGGCATGGTCGGCGCGCGGTGGCAGGTCCGGCTGGTTTCGGTTTGACGAACACAAAGCGCTTTCGTCAAAGATGATGCTGATGGATG
>DATDNS010000049.1:0-3489 GCA_036518155.1 Bacteroidota bacterium | reverse complement strand
GCTGGTTTCGCTGCGGTCATTGCGCTACGGTAACATGCTGAAACCCTCTTCGCGCATCGTGACACGATGGATCTGTCGCAATGCAACGTTCCTCACGGTGCTGACCCATTTTCAGCGACAACAGCTTGCGCAATGGGATATTGAACGGCCTGATTCAATCGTCATTCCTTACGGGACACCCGCTTCACAGTTCCCGTTCTCTCGGAAAGAGATACAGCAACGACCAATCAGGCTCCTGCACATCGGCAATCTGAATCCTGTAAAGGATCAAATCACACTCTTGCGGGCCTTTGCGCTTATAGCACATCAGGTTGACGCGCGATTGCGGATTGTTGGAGAGGACCACATGGATGGCGCCTTGCAGGAAAAGGCGCGATCACTCAACATCGAAGACAAAATCGAGTTCTACGGATACGTTCAATACAGGGAACTTCCGGCACACTATTCGTGGGCACATTTCTTACTCCACAGCTCATTACACGAGGCTCAAGCCGTCGTCATCTCAGAGGCATTGTCGTCGGGCGTGGTAGTGGTAGGCACGAACGTAGGACTCATTGCAGACCTTGACGGCCGCGGAACCACTGCAGTTCCAGTAGGGGACTATTCCGGTCTCGCCGCAAAGGTACTGCAATTTCTCGAGAAGCCGGAATCGTATCTCGAGCAAGCTGAATTGGGAAAAGCGTGGGCCGACAAACACGATATTGCGTGGACTGTCAATGAATTCAGCGAGCTCTACCAACGCCTCTCGGCCGACATGCATGCTCCTGCCGGATTTCAGCCACTTCGTGATTCACTCGATCCTCGCAAGGTCTCATCGGAACTCACAAAGGAAGTATTGACACGGGATCGCTCGTGAGTGCTGTGTTCCCATTTTCTGTCAGTGTTGTCATCCCTACCAGAAATCGCCCGGCACATCTGAGGAAGCTTTTGAATTCGCTGGACAAGCAAATCCTTCATCCCGAAGAAGTCATCGTTGTCGATTCGAGCGATACACACATTGCCATTGCTCCGGGTGACTTTCCTCGATTGTCGATCAGAATCCATCGCTCGATCCCGTCAGTCTGTGTCCAACGTAATATCGGCGTCCGAATTGCTGTCTCTCCGTACGTTTTACTTTGTGACGATGATGTTGTGCTGCCGGCCAACTATCTCTCGACCATTGAAGCTTTTGTCAAAGACCACGCCGAGTGCAATGTTGTCACCGGTTTGTGGAATGATGTCCCGCAGATTCCAGGCGTCGGCACACAACGATCGCTCGTTGGACTCTTGTGGAGTTTTGTGTTCCAGACATCCGTGTGGATGGATCTTGGAACGACGCAATCGAGTATCCCCTTTTCACCAGTCTTGCACTTGCTCAAGGTGTATTATCGGAAACGCGGGAATTCCGTCAGTCGGGCAGGATGGCCGATCGTCACACAGTTCGGACCCGGATGGTTTCGTGCAACAGTGTTTACTCTCGGGAGTGCCGTGGTACGTCGAGACTGGCTGCTCGAAGCACCTTACGACGAGATTCTTGAACCTCACGGCATCGGTGACCATTACGGCGTAGCAATGCGGTTTCCGCAGGATCAGCCCATACACGTGATTTCAGGACTTCTGGTAGAACATTCTTCTGCGCCCGAGAACAGACCAACTCTTATCAAGGCGTACTCATCTCGTCTCCTGGCATTGCATTACTTCTTATCCAGCAACAGGCGGTTTTCTGCAAGTAACCGTCTTTGGTTCGTGTGGTCGCTCGTCGGCAACGCAGTTTATTTTTCAGTCAAGCGGAAAAACGATTTTCTGAAAGCCACGGTAAAGGTCTTTCTTTTGATTATGAGTCGAAGAAATCCCTATGTGCTCGCTTCGGGGCAGAATCAAGGCGTTGTCCGAGAACACACGCCTTCTCATATTGCCTCCAAACAACAAGAATAGACCGGCATTGAGTCTCCAATCCATAATTACGCCCAGGTGAGCTCATTTGCTGCAATAGGCAGATTGCCATTTAGAGAAGAACATGAGCGGGAAACCAATACTTTTACAGAATGCCAGATATTTTGCGAACGGCAAATTTCAGAAAGCGGATATCAGGATTTCCGGGAGCACAATCGCAGAAATCTGCGATCAGATACAGCCCTCCAAAAACGATTTCGTTGTCTCGGTCGAAGATAATTTTGTCTTCCCAGGACTGATCAACAGTCATGACCACCTGGAATTCAATCTGTTTTCGAGGCTTGGTGATCCACCTTACCAAAATTACGTTGAATGGTCGACCGATATTCACAGGTCGAGCAGAGAAGAAATATTGAAAATAACCTCTATACCGCTAAAATACAGGCTTCTCTGGGGGGCGTACAAAAACCTCTTTTCAGGAGTCACGACGGTGGTTCACCACAATCGTTACTCCTGGCGATTTCGTTGGAGATATCCTGTCGAAGTGTTCAAAGACTACGACTGGATTCATTCGCTGCAACTCGAGAAAAGAGATTTGAAAAAGCTTTTAACTTCAACGAAGGCATTGCGTTTTATCCATTTGGCCGAAGGAATCGACGAAGGTTCAAGCAAGGAATTCACAGCGCTACGAAAGCTTGGGGGACTTACCAAAAACACTGTCATCATTCACGGAGTTGGCCTCACAGACCAAGATATTGAGGTAATGGGACAAGTCGCGGCAGGATTTGTATGGTGTCCTTCTTCTAATTTGTTTCTGTTTGGGCGAACCGCAAACATAGAAAAGATCCTTGGCAGGATGCCCGTCGTTCTCGGCACTGATTCAACCCTCACGGGCTCATTCACAATGTTCGATGAACTACGTACAGCGCATAGACTTGTATCACTTGAGATGAATGAGATTGTTGGGCTTGTTACTTCAGCTCCTGCAGACTTGCTTCACATGAACAAGGGACGAATCCAGGAAAATGCGAGCGCAGACCTCCTTGTTGTCAATGCCACCCATTCCGACCCTTTCAACGTTCTTCTCAACCTCACGCCAAAAGGAATTACGTGCCTGATGAAAAATGGTGTTCCCATCTTTGGGGATTCTCAATTTGCAGAAGGACTCAGAAAGCACGGACGCACATATTCCACGATTTCCGTGGGAGATCGAGAGAAGTTCGTGATTGGTGATTTTCACGGACTCGTTCGAAACATCAGGCGCTATTCACCCGGACTGCTCCTGCCGCAGGCTTATTTCTCATAGGCTACTGGCAACGTTTGCACCATATCTTCATTGCATCTCACTTCATTCTTGTCTATATTTTTTCCCCCGATTTCGGACAACCACACTAACCCAACCTACGTTGGCGAGAAGATGAAAAGCGCGTACAAAGAATTAGCCGTCATTGCACGGAGAGCGAAAATGCAGGCGCATGCTCCCTATTCGGGTTTTCACGTCGGTGCAGCGCTGCTTGCGAAAAACGGCAGAGTATTCACAGGATGCAACATTGAAAACAGTTCCTACGGTTTGACAATCTGTGCAGAGCGAACGGCGATATTCAAGGCCTATTCCGA
>DATDNS010000048.1:0-3883 GCA_036518155.1 Bacteroidota bacterium | reverse complement strand
TCCTTCGATCCAAGATGACCCAGACCTTGCGCAGCACATACTCGCACAACCTCATCCGTGTTCGAAAGATGTTCAAGCAGCACTTCTCGTCCTGTCTCATCGCCAAGGTTGCCGATAGCCAGCAGACACTTGCACAGTTGTTCCCCCCGTGCAGTCTTCGCAAATTCAATAAGCGGTGCACAAGCTGCGATATCGCCGATCTCACCGAGCATGTCGATACAAAAGCTCTTCACGCTTGGATAATCTGATTGAAGACCTGCAATGAGGTCTGGGACTGCGGCGGAAGCCATCGAAAGCACGGCCTTCGACAATTGGATCGACATCCATACCGAAATCGTATGCAGGTTGGTCAGCAGGGGGCTGAGGGCTTTGACTCCGGCAATGCTGACGAGAGCCATCGCAGCTTCGGTCCTCACATCTTCCTCATCGTCTTGCAGCAGGATGACGAGATCGGCGGTAGCATCGCCGGCCTTCATCAGGGCAAGATCCCGACAGGCTCTTGCGCGGATCCACCATCGTGTCCTGGCGAGGTCTCTCAACTCTTCATCAACAAATCCGAAGACCTGGAATGCCAGCGTCAGCCGGGCAAGAGTTTCTCCGACAAGCTCTCTGCTCATATTGAGCATCACCCGCCGTAACGCAGCCCGATGTGCCTGTCTCGAAAATGAAGACACGTTTGCCAGCTCAAGCCGGAGCGGTTCGCAACGTTGCTTCACACTCTGGCGATACGCCAGGGAATCCGGATCGTGACTCCCGGACGGAAGATCCTCGAGAAGAATTGGATCCAGTTTTTGCTGATACAGTTCCTCCAAACGGGTATTCCTTACGGTGCGGAGACGAAACGTCATTTTTTGTGCGATCAATCCCGCGGCGACAATCACCACGAGCATACCAATCATCGACGTCACTGTGAGTGCAAGTACTAACAACGTCTGTTACTCCTTCTCATTCCTCGTCGTTCGATGCTGCGCGATTGATGCATGCACCACGATTGATTCGCTGCGAACTGTAATCCGCTCCCGCGTGCGGACGATGCCTGTGACGCGTTCCGGTGGAAGCCTGCCGCTGAAGTGTCCTCCGCTCGACGAGACCGGAGCACACCCGACGCCAGTTACGGAAGAGACTTTGCTACCAGGAGTACCCCAGCCCAATATCCAGACTGTTTTCGCGAAAGTAACCGATGCGGTTCAGATATTGGTAGTCAAATCTCAACGTGAACGCGGGACTTATTGAATATTTGCCTCCGAGAGCAAGACTCCACGAGTCCGACGATTCAACATTATCGAGCGTGATACCCCGGTATGCCTCGTTCCCGACGGCATAGCTGAAATACGGCTGCGGGTTCTGCCAGCCGAGGTAGAAGGCCTGGAACAAATACGCATACGACGTCGTCCGGCTGACCACCGTTCTGCTGATGAAGATGCGCGGTTTGAATTCAAAGAGGTCCGCCACAGTCCACGTAACCCCGGGCGTAACAATGTGGACAGTCTCCGGCTTGAATCCGGCCAAGCGGGACACGGTGAATGCAAGCAGACGATAGGACACCGAAGCTGAAATTGGCTTCGAAACGGCTCGAGTATATTCGAACGACGCGTCGACTGTGCTCGTGGCTCGTGGATCGGGCGAAGCCAGGACGTACCCGTACATCGATTGTTGAGCATCGATGGTATAGTACGCCCCCAGCCCGATGGATTGGTCATCCTGGTCGAATCTCCTGTAGGCGTCGAGCTGGGCAAAAACAGTCAACGCATCGGAAAAAGTCCGGTAATACTGCGCTTCGAACGTGCGATGATCGGAGCGGTTTGGCGCGTCAAACGATTCATTCTGATACCTGACGAACATCTGATTCAACGCGCGAGGCCTTAGCTCGAACGCAAGTTGTTCCACTTCGGCGTTTCCGGGGAACCTCTTGAGCAAAGTCTCTGATTGCTGGTTTGCCTCTGCTCTTCTCCCCAATGCATTCAATGTACGACATGTCCCGAGCGCGGCTTCAACATTGTTCTGGTCGAGGGTATTTGCACGTTGATACAATTCGAGAGCGTTTTCGAAGCTGCCGCTCCACGAATGGAGTTTCGCGGCGAGAAGCAAGGCATCCACATTCCTCGGGAAGCGCCGGAGCAGCGTATCGGCGTGAAGGATGGCGGTGTCGAAGTGCCTTTGCCAGCCCAGAACCTGGCACACTCCATACCGCGCATCAAAGTTGTTTCGGTCGCCTGCCAACACGATATTGTAGGTCGCAAGAGCGGAATCATACTCTCCATCCCACGAGTACGTTTTCGCCAACTCGTTGCGCACATCGACGTCCTGGGGAACTTGTTCCAGATATCCGGCGTAATAGCGGATCGATTCCTGAAACTTCTTTTCCTGCTGAAGTTTCCGCGCCTCGGAAAGAAGAACAGCGGTCGGATAATGTGATAACGAATCCTGCCCGGCAGCGTGAACAAGCGGGAGGAAAAGAGAAAGGAAGACGAGAGATGTCGGGAAACGAAAACCTCGTTTAACGCTTGATTCGTGAGAGGACATTGCGAACGCGTGCGACGAGCTCTGATGGACTGAACGGTTTTTTGATGTAATCATCTGCTCCCAGCGTAAGTCCCTCGATAACCTCATTCTCAAGCGTTTTGGCCGTCAGGATGACGACCGGAATGTCTTTCGTAGAAGCATTCTTTTTGACCGCTACGAGAAATTCTTTGCCGGACATCACAGGCATCATCAGGTCGGCAAGGATGAGGTCGACGGTGTTCGTCTCCAGGATCTTCAGCCCCTCGGCACCATTCGCGGCAATGTACACCTCAAAACCTGAATTCTTCAGCTTATAGGAAATCAGGCTTTGAATGCTTTTGTCGTCTTCAACTACCAGGATTCGCTGGGACATTGGCTGTACATACCACGAAGTCGTCCCAATTTAACACAAAACCATCTCCAAAGTCAACCTGCGCTGTCGCGGTTATGGATGACTGCAATCCTCCGCGAAAAGTATACTTGGAGCATCCGACGGCAACAGCCGGCAAATAACAACGCCGGAGTTGATTTCTCCGGCGCGATGAGGATTTTGCTTATTTCGATGCGATCAATCGAGAACGTGGGTGAAGAGTCCATCCCTGAGTTTGGGTTCGAACCAGGTGGATTTTGGCGGCATAACCTTTCCGGCATCGGCGATCGACATCAACTCCTTCACAGATGTCGGGAACAGGCTGAAGGCAGCCTTCATCTCACCCGAATCCACTCTTTTTTCCAGCTCGCCGAGACCGCGGATTCCTCCGACAAAATCGATTCGTTTGTCCGTCCTCGGATCTCTGATGCCGAGCACGGGGTCGAGCAAATAATTCTGGAGGACGGACACGTCGAGCCGCAACACGGGATCGGACTGATTTGCCAGACTCTTGTTGCTGGTGAGGAGATACCATTTCCTGTCAAAGTACAACCCAAACTCACCCTTTCTCGACGGACGCACCTGTTTCGACGCTTGCTGTACGGAGAAATTCTTTCTGATCTTCCCGAGAAAATCCTCCGGCGACAATCCGTTCACATCTTTGACGACCCGATTGTAGTCCATAATCCTGAGTTGAGATTCCGGAAAACAGACGGCAAGGAAGAAATTGTATTCTTCGTCGCCTCTGTGATTCGGATTCGCGGCTTTTCTCTCCTGCCCGACGATCGCTGCGGCGGCGGTCCGGTGGTGCCCATCGGCAACGTAAAAATTCGGGACCTGCGCGAACAAGGACTGCAATCTGGCAATAACCGCTTTGTCTCTGATTGCCCACGTGGTATGGCGTATGCCATCGGCTGCCACGAGATCGTTTTCCGGCGAGGTTCCTTTCACCCTGTCGACGATTTCACTGATTTCCCGGTCATCCCGGTATGTCAGGAAGACGGGCCCGGT
>DATDNS010000047.1:0-4430 GCA_036518155.1 Bacteroidota bacterium | reverse complement strand
CCTTCTTGAAATGAAATCGTCACTTCGCAAACTTTTCTTTTCGGCTGTTCGAACAGACTGCTGAAACCACATGAATTCCGCCCAGCGCCTCAAAGTCCACCAGCTCGGATTCGCAGATCGCATCAGGAGTCTGATTTTTTCGATGATTGGTGATCTGTATCCAATTCGAAGAATTGACATTTTGTGAACCAAGTCCAAGGCCGTCCCCCGCGCCTCCGGCTCACATCAAAGACGTGCTCGGAGAACGCAAGAGCGTAGCCATCATAATACCGTGAAAAATCAAACTTGTAGGATCGAGGTGGGCTTGCTGGAATTCCTATCGGGCCGGATGAATTCTGCAACCTTGCGTGGTGCCTCACCTTGCACCAAAAGAGGGAAGCAGAATGTGTATCGTTGGTGTTAACAGCTTACGTGCATTCCGCTTCAATAGCAAGGCGTTTATTTTGTTTATTTTCCGTTGTCGTAACTTTTGTGGAGATGAATATGAATTGGAACCTCGCATCTGGCGCGTGTGTTTCAGCATCATCGAAATTGATGCAGAACAGGCAGCGCACTTCATCTAACTCAGGGAATTGTCGTTCGATGAACGCAAATCAGTCGCAGAAAGTTGGAATAGTCGGCACAGGATTCGTCGGTTCGTCGTTCGCGTACGCGTTGATGAACCGGGGGGTGGCCTCCGAGCTCGTCCTTGTCGATTCCAACGCAGAGAAGGCTGTTGGTGAGATGATGGATTTCAATCACGGACTCTCCTTCGTCAAGCCGATGAAAATAACGAGCGGAGACTATCGCGATCTCGCCGGCTCCAAAGTTGTCGTCATCGCCGCAGGTGCATCACAACGACCCGGAGAAACCCGGCTGGACCTTTTGGGTCGGAATGCAGCAATTTTCAAATCCATAATCCCCGAAGTTGTGAAACACAACCCGGATGGTATCATCCTTATCGCAACGAATCCGGTCGATATACTCACATTCGTATCGTTGGAAGTCTCCGGGTTGCCGTTTTCGAAAGTCATCGGATCAGGGACAATCCTCGACACATCACGGTTCAGATTTCTTCTCGGCCAGTACTACGGCGTCGACACGCGGAGCGTCCACGCGTACATCGTCGGCGAACACGGAGACAGTGAAATACCGCTCTGGAGCCTCGCGAACATCGGGGGCGTGCGCTTGCAGGAATTCGCTCCGTTACGGAACAAGACATACAACCAGGAGGAAATGAACAGACTCTTTGTGAGCGTACGAGATGCAGCATACGAAATCATCAGGCGCAAAGGCTCGACGTATTACGCGATCGGCCTGGGTTTGTTGTCGATAGTGGAAGCGATTGTCGGTGATTACCGTTCGGTAATGTCGGTTTCAACCCTGATGATGGGACAGTATGGGGTGAAAGATATCTGCCTGAGTCTCCCGTGCGTCGTCGGGGGGAATGGCATAGAAGAGGTGCTTATGTTGAACCTGAGCAGGGATGAAGAAGAAGGGTTTCGTGCCTCTGCCGCCAAACTCAAGACGACGCTGTCATCCCTCCGGAATTCGTAACGGCGGCACCTTCGATTTCACCGGTTTTTGGGGAAATTTTGACGCCGCTGATTGCAGACAAAGATTTCGTTAGGAAATGATAAAGAGTATTTTTATCTTTTGACTGTCAATAAACAGTACACCGTCACTACCTCCGTGTGGAGAGCTTCTAGTTACCTGCTGATGAATCGATTGAGTCCTACCAAGGTCGAAACGCCATCAAACAGTACAAGCTCGAATGCTTAAATCAATGAGCTAAGAGTAGACTGGCGTACAACCTTGCCCGACGGTTTAGTCGGGTTAACACAATACGAAAGGATTTGTTCCATGGAAAAAGGAACAGTCAAATGGTTCAACGCAGCAAAAGGTTTTGGTTTCATTTCGCGGAGTGGCGGCGAAGATGTATTCGTCCACTTCAAGTCGATCGTCGGTGACGGTTACAAAAGCCTCAACGAAGGCGACGCGGTAGAGTTCAACGTCGAGCAGGGTCCGAAAGGCCTCCAGGCGACGAACGTTTCCGTCGTGAAGTAATCACTTCGAAATCAATGCTGTTAAGCTACAAACCCCGCTCAGGCGGGGTTTTTTATTTTGTGGCGGTTTGATTCGTGGACACAGGCCGCGCAAATTCCTGTAACAGTTTGTGATTGGTAGATCAAACACCCACAGTTTTCCCATTATTGAAAAACCGCAACTCTCTATGCGGCACACCGTAACATAAGGCGCTTTGGTATGAATCAATGATCGCATCCCGGGACTGTAATCCACTTCGCCATCCATTCATCGACTGTTAATGTCTTCTGAAGCATTTCTTCGTACGACGGAACTGTCCCGCTATTACCGTCGCGGGCCTCAGACCGTCCGGGCTCTCGACGGTGTTTCGATTGACGTTGGTCGCGGTGAATTCCTCAGCATCGTCGGCTCCTCAGGATCGGGCAAGACCACATTGCTGAACCTGCTTGCCGGATTGGACACTCCGACATCCGGGTCTGTGAACTTCAACGAGATCCCGTTGACGGCAATGTCGCGCCGCGAGCTCGCCGCCTACCGGGCGCATAAAGTCGGGATGATCTTTCAGTCATTCAATCTGATTTCCCATTACACCGCTTTGCAGAATGTCGAGGCTGCACTGTTGTTCAACGGTACATCGCCCAGGGAACGCCGCCGTTGTGCGTCGGAGATCCTCGAACGGCTCGGACTTGGCGATCGGCTCACCCACCGACCATCCGACCTCTCCGGGGGTGAGCAACAACGCGTCGCCGTCGCGCGTGCAGTCGTCAAATCACCGGAAATCTTGTTCGCCGATGAACCAACCGGCAATCTCGACCTCGAGAATGCCCAACAGATTGCTTCACTGCTGACATCGCTTAACCGAGCGGGCCTTACCATCGTCCTTGTCACTCATAACCTCGAGATGGCACATCAATACACACGACGGATCATTCGAATGCAGTACGGTCGTGTGATCCGGACCGAATCTGCAAAATCCTCATGAGGCGTTGAGCCATGACCCTCCGTGATCTCGTCGTCATCTCGACCGGTAATCTCTGGAGAATGAAACTCAGGACGTTCCTCACGACGTCCGGTGTCCTCATTGCCATCGCGGCATTCATTGCCATGTTGTCGTTCGGCGCCGGAAATCAGGAACGCATCACCTCGGAATTCAACAAGCTTGGCCTCTTTTCAACGCTGCAGGTTTATCCGCGGAGTCAGGAACAAGCGACCGACACCAATGCAGTGCCAACCCTGGACGATGCGGCGCTTCGCCGCATCGCTGCGATTCCCGGCGTGAACATCGTCTATCCTTACGATGCCTTCTCAGTCACGGCGAAAATCGGTGATTCCGTTATTCCGACGAAAGCTCAGGCACTTCCGGTCGCCGCTGTTCAGACAAAATTGTTTTCAAACCTGGCAGCAGGCCGAGCGTTCGACGATGGAAACGCACGTGAAGCAATAATCTCGCCCGACCTTGCAAAGAAGACAGGATTTACCGCGGACTCGGTCATCGGGAAGAACCTCGTCCTCTCCATGCGTATATCGGTCCTCGACAGCGGACTCGCACATATTTTCGTCGACCGCGGAGAAACGGTGCTCGACAGGATAAAGCGCATCAGGCTTGATTCATTGGGAAACAGGGCATATCGCAGCAAGGTCCTGCGGTCGGAAGCGAATGAGGCCGTCAGGCGGTTCCTTAACGGATTTATGAATGCTCAATCCGTTATCAGGGATACCTTGACAATCTGCGGCGTCCGCGGATCGGAGAGGCTCGGCAGAATGAAAATCGAGGCAGTCCTCATCCCGATGACAACAGCTGCTCGGTTCAATTCAGCAGGATTCGGCGGAAATCCGGTGGAAATGTTTTCGGCGATGAGCAGCGGGACATTGTTCGCACGATCGGATGACGGTAACTCAAAAACGTTCTCGCAGGTGACTATCGATTTTGACCCCAAGGTGCCTTACAAAAAGATCAGCGATCCGATCGAAGCGATGGGGTTCAGGACGTTCAGTTTCGCAGCGCAGTTCGAAGAAATTCAGCGGGTTTTCCTCTACTTCGATTTGGCACTCAGCGTCATCGGGTTGATCGCCCTTTTCACCGCGTCACTTGGGATCGTCAACACGATGATCATGTCGATTACAGAACGACGCCGCGAAATCGGCGTCCTGAAATCGTTGGGGGCGGACGAACTCGACATACGCTTGCTTTTCCTCGTCGAGTCCGGCGTCATCGGCGTACTCGGCACGGCGGCGGGAATTCTGATTGGTTGGACTTTTACCCGGATAGTCTCGGCCGTGGCACAGGCGTACATGGTCAATGAGGGAATCCCCCCGACGGATCTTTTTGCACTCCCCGCCTGGCTTCTCCTGATTGCCGTTGGTATCGGCGTGGGCGTGAGTGTCGTAGCAGGACTCTATCCGGC
>DATDNS010000046.1:0-5154 GCA_036518155.1 Bacteroidota bacterium | reverse complement strand
TACGCTGGGGCAATCCATTGAGATCGTATCTCCAGCTGAATTGGTAATCGTGCCAGCGCTCCAGCGAATAGATTCCCTGCAGACTCCAGCGGCTCGTGGAAGAAACGACATAATCCAGCTTCGAAAAACCTTTGAATTGTTTGCTGACCGGAAATGGAAAGACATTCTTGAAATCCTGCCACCAGCGGGTATCCGAAAGTGTAAGAACGTTCGCGCTGAAATAGTACAGCGTGTTCTCCACCATCGGACCGTTCGCCGAGAGTTCAAACTCCATTGCATGATTGACCTCCTTGTCGATGTATTCCGGCAGCCAATCATCCCGTTCGACACGCAGGTCAATCGAGCTTTCGTTCCTTCCACTTTTGGTAATGACGTTCACTGCCCCTGACTGCGTATTCCCGTATTCTGCATCCAGACCCCCGGTAAGGATCGTCACGCCGCTGACGGAACTCTTTGGCATATCCGTCCCAAGGCCGCCCCCGACGACGTCCTGGACGGGGATGCCGTCCACGAGATAGACCGTTCCACTGATTGTCCCGCCCCTCACGTTTCCTTCAAGAGTCGTTCCGGGTTGAAGCGTCAACACCTCGCTGAACGTCGAGATCGGCAGTTTATCGACCTTGTCTCCTCCGACCGAAAAGGCCGTTGCCGCAAGATCCTTCTGAATCAACGGCTGTCGGGCAGTAATTTCCACTGGAGCAAATTCAACCGCGCCGACTTCAAGCTCAACGTCCAGCTTCGTTCTCAAGTCGGGCGAAATGACAACCTGTTTCACAACGAGTGTTTTGTATCCAATGATGCTAAATCGGACGTTGTACTCTCCCCCGCGGACGTTCGTAATCCTGTACGAGCCTTCTGTGTTCGAGACTGTCCCCATGGGACTCCCAAGAAGGACGATGTTCACCCCGACAATCGGTTGTCCGGACGTCTTGTCGACGATGCGGCCCTCGAGGATCCCCGTAATTCCCCGCATCGCTCCGGCATTCGAAAAGAGGACGAGCATGAGCACAACGGCGGGCAGACATCGTCGAAGAGCGTTTTCCGAGAATGAATGGACTGACCAAATAGCGACGGAGTTCATCGTCATTGTCCTTCTGTTGTCACAGCGGATGGCAGTCTTTCGGGCTGACCCATGAAGAGAAATGGCTCATCTGAAAGACAGTCCTGGATTCGGTAAGACCCAGAGGAGCAAACAGCCTTGTTCTTGAAACAATCGAAAACGTTTCAGGACTGGAGACTAGCCGGCCTGCGCAGTCCGGGTCGACGTGGTAATGAAACAACGTCGAGGAAAGGCTGGCTCCGGCATCGTCGTCCAGCGACCATATGACACGAATGACGACGGAATCTCCGGGATTGATCGTTAAGACTCCCGACCGGGAATCATAAATGCCGTGGACAAGATTCGACAGCGACAGCGCAAATGTCTTGTGGACCGACGGGTCACGCTCTGATGTCACGACCACGGTCCCGCTAAAATGTACAGTGTCGCTCAATGTTTCGTCAAAATTATTGGTTAAGGCAATGTCGATAAGAACATTATTTGCGACATCGGAGCATATGTACTGCGCCCGCGCCCCCTGGCCGAAAACATTCTGAGGGTCCTGGCGCGGCGGCAATGATTCATTGCACGAACACAGGCATACCGCCAGAGCGAGCAAATAGAGTGTGGTGCAACATCGTCCTTCGTTGGCGGTGATTGTCATCGTGTGTTTTTTGTGCTCCCGCGATCCAATCGCTGTTTGACCTGAAAGTTCCGATTGCGTCAAAGCGGGAGGCAATCGTGAGGACCGACAAAAATGTTGTACTTTTGAATCAAAAAAGGAATTTGCGACTGAGCATACCCCAGGTTTGTGTACAATTTTGATCTGCCAAAGACGGTAAACTTTTCCAACTCGGCGACCATCCGTTGTTTGCACGTGCGGTCGACCGAATAGTGAAAAAAAGCGGAGTCGAGACTGTTCCCCGCATCATCCGTAAAATCCCAGCTGACCTGGAGCACAACAGAATCCCCTGGATTAATGGTTAACGTTGCCGTGTAAGGGTCGTACGTTCCGTGGATGAGATTTAACCGGGAAAGCGTGAACGTTTTCCGGACAGACGTGTCGCGGTCGGAAGTGACAGTGATCGTACCGTCAACTCCAATGTGATCGCTCAGCGTTTCGTCAAACTCGTTGATGGCAACAAGCTGGACAAAAACGACATTGGCAAACTGCGTATAATTATACTGGGCCTGAACCTGCACCTTGAAGAGGTCTGTCGGATCCCGTCGCACAGGGAGCGATTCCTCGCACGAATTCAGGGAGAACAATCCAATGAATGCAATCAGCAACCGTCCAGGTGGTATCATTAATCGTCCGAGGATGAACTCATGAAGTGTCCGGTTTTTGTCCCCCGCAGATCACACATCAATGCGTCCGTTTGCTTATTCAAAGAGACATACCGGATTGGGAACATATGACGGACAGTTTGCAGGATCAACCCAAGCGTCGATCTGACAGACCTTCAGAGTCCCGTGTGTTATTGCATAACCTGATGACGCGGTGATACTCCATCGCGACGTCAAATCGAAATACTCCGGGAGCGCAATGGAGCGCTGATGGCTGCCATCGCAGGAATTATCCGGGAGGTAGCGGAAGAAGCTTGTCCGGAGATCACGTGAAGCATCATCCGTGAAGTCCCAGACAAAGCCGAAAATAACAGAATCGTTGCCCGCAATCGTCAAAGCACCTGTCGCTGGATTATACTGTCCGTGAACGAGGTTCGCCGGCGAAATAACAAACGTCTTGTGTACTGTTGAATCGCGAATGGATCGCATGACTACGGTTCCGTCAAGGTTGAGAATGCCACTGATACCGTCGCCCACCTTGTTCTTCGCAGACAACAGGACACGGACATCGTTTTCCTCCTGATTGTAGATATACTCAGTCCAAAACGCCGTGACAAGGACACCAGGGGATGTCTTGCATTCATTCGGAGGAATCCACCTGTCGATGTGACGAAATGCGAAAGATGAATTCGTCGTGCCGTAGCCCGATTGTTTGTAGAGTTTAACCTTCCCGTACACGGAAAATGACTCAGGATCCGCAATCAATCTTTGGGTACATGTCAGGTCTGTAGAATAATGAAACGCAGTGAGCGGAAGATAGCGAAAGAGATCATCTGTGAAATCCCACGTCGATTGAAAAATGACAGAGTCACCCGGATTCAGGATAAGCATCCCGGTATGCGGATCGCGGAAGCCGTGGATAAGGTCCGAAGGCGAAATGGTGATGGTCTTTTGGGACTGGGGATGTTCGGTTGATTTGATGAGTACGAATCCGTCAAGATCAAGCGGACCTTCGAGCGTTTCATCGAACCCGTTAATAACCGAAACTTGAAACACGACATCGTTCATTGCAGGACTGTACACATACGTGGCACGGAAGGACGCCTTGAGAAATGTTGAGGGATCGTTTCGTGGAGGAAGGGATTCTTCGCAGGAAGACAAGGAGACAATGAGAAGACTAAAGAAGAGGATCCAACTCTCACGCATGTCTTGTTTCGGCTGGTACCGCCAGGTTAGGAAAAATTCAACAGTCAGTCCGACTGTCAGACGATCGATGCCCGATGCACAAAGAGTGAACGGTGTGCAACGAACGACGTTCAGGGTGCAAAAACTGAACCAAGATAGGCTCGCACTTTCTGGACGAGAACATCACGGTTGAGCGGCTTGACGATGACCTCGTTTGCGCCGCTCAATTTGCCTTCTTCTGAATCAAGTGCCGCGGGGAGGGCGGTGATGATGATAATTGGTGTGCTTTTCGTTTTCTCATGTTCACGCAGCTGTCTGCACACTGCGTATCCGTTGAGACCGGGCATCATCACATCTAGCAGAATCAAGTCCGGTGTGACCGAGGCGGTGCGTTCCAACGCCTCACGACCGTCCGAAGCCAGATCCACTTCGTAGCCTTCATTTGTAATCCACCGTTTGATCAGAACCTGAACAGAATCGGTGTCTTCAACGATAAGAACTCTTTTTCGTTTTGGTTCCATCACGACCTGTGGAATCCCACTAGTTGCCCGATCTACCGGACTTAGAACGGAAGATCCGAATCTTTTGGGGCCGGGGGGGCTGATGCCGGAGCCGGTCCATTGCCCGACATGGCACGATACTCCTGCAGCGCAAGCTCGGTAAGCTGTGCTTTCAGATCCTTTGGCATGATCACCTTGTCCCACCATTTCCCGTTTTGATCCTTTTCACTCGGCATGCCGACAAATAATCCGGTGGCAGATTGCGCAACTTTGAAACCCTTGATCGTGATCGATTCGCCCGTTTCTACATCGAAGAACGCTTTCAACGCCGAGGTTCCCTGGGCGAGACGCATGTTGAGTACTTTCATGACAATCCGAACGTGCTTGGTGGTAGTGAGTGAATTATTGGAATCAATGTAGCAATAATTACAGCGTCAAGCAATTCCCCGGACTTTCGACCGAACTTTTTGCATATTTGTCTTCAATGAACTCCCTGCTCTCCTATCCGGTCGACTCCGTAATTCCGGAACTCCTTCGTCACCTCGAATCGTCAAACACGGTCATCCTCTCGGCCCCCCCGGGGGCAGGAAAAACCACAAGAGTTCCGATTGCTCTTCTCCACAGTGGCATTCTTCAATCGGGAAAGATTCTTATGCTTGAACCTCGCCGCCTTGCGGCACGTCGCTCGGCAGAGTTCATGGCTTCTCAATTAAAAGAATCAGTCGGCGGAACGATCGGCTATCGGATACGGGGCGAGAATAAAACCGGGACCAGCACAAGCATCGAGGTCCTCACGGAAGGGATCCTTACGAAAATGATTCGGAAAGAACCGGATCTTCCCGGTGTAGGAATGGTCATCTTCGATGAATTTCACGAACGGAGTATTCATGCCGACCTCGGTCTCGCATTTGCTCTCGACGTTCAGAAGAACTTGCGGAGCGACCTTCGGATTTTGGTCATGTCCGCGACGTTGGACGGTGCAAGACTCTCGTTAATCCTCGGCAACGTTCCTGTCGTCGAAAGCAAAGGGAGACTCTTCCCAATTGAAACGCGGTACGCCAAATTCCCTTCCGACAAGCCCATCGCGGACAGGGTGGCCGAGACTATTGTCAGGGCGCTAGACCAATCCGAAGGTGATGTGCT
>DATDNS010000045.1:0-3564 GCA_036518155.1 Bacteroidota bacterium | reverse complement strand
TTCCGGCCCTGAAGTACCTCTCAAAACGATATCTGTCCTATCAGGTCGGGTTCATCAAGCCAATGCCGGGGTTCTACGAGTACATCTTGAGACACGAGACAGTCCCACCAGGCGACATGTTGTTTATCGATGATATTGCGGAAAATATTGGAGCGGCTCAGCAGGCGGGAATGCAGGGGCACATCTTTCAAAGCGCAGTAGAACTCCGGAGACTCCTCAGCAACTTGAAAACTCTCTAATCAACAACCAATCACGTATCACCATTCACTTTTTACGTATTGCTTATTGCTTGTCTCTTCTTTGTTTCTTCCCACTCTACCACGACCCCGAGCTTCCCCCACCACCAAAGCTGCCGCCTCCGCCCGAGAAACCTCCGCCCCCCGATGACCAGCCGCCGCCGGAGGAACCGAAGCCACCCCGTGAAGAAGCCGCCAGGATTGAAGCTCCCAGTACCGTTTGCCAATGAATTCCCGTTGTACTTTTGGCGAGCCAGAGTTTGGCTATCGGAAATCCAATGAAGTAAATGGCAAATGGCAGCAGGCCGATCATTCCACCGATTGCGGCGTAGGGAAAAGCCATCCAGAAAGGAATGAGAAACACATAGAGGAACCAACCCATGAACCCTTTCGTGAAGAGGGCGATGAAAGTAAACAATCCCACGACGACTGTGAAAATTCCAAGGAAGATCAGGATCTCGGGGAATTCCATGTGCTGCGTACCGGCGGCGTGCTCAGCGGTAAACGTTCCATTGATGGCGCTCATGATCGACGCAACGCCCGCTTTTACTCCGGCATTATAGTTGCCCTTCTTGAATTTCGGCAGGATCTCGCGTTGGATAATCACGCTACAGACGGCATCTGTCAGAGAGCCTTCCAGTCCATAGCCTACTTCGATGCGCAGTTTCCGATCGTCTTTGACAACGAGGAGCAGGACTCCGTTGTCTTTGCCTTTTTGTCCGAGTTTCCACGTCTGCGCGACATTGACAGAGTACTCCTCGAGGCTTTCCCCGTTCAGACTGTTGATCGTCAGGACGACCACCTGGTTCGACGTTGAATCCTCAAATGCTTTAAGTGTCCGGTCTAATTCTGTAATGGTGCTGGAGGAGAGAATGCCGGCGTAATCATTCACACGGCCACCCAGGAAAGGAACGTCTTCGCTGAATGCAGACAGGGGAAACAACAACGCGGACAGCAGGACGAGAAGCGAAAGCCGTCGGAGGTATGTCAGATTTTGTCTCATGAACTTGATTGTAGCGTCACGAAATTCAGCCGATTCTCAGCGAATCACTTAATTCATCGGTGTCGTCGCGGCGTCGATCGACTCCGTGTTGACCGAGCAATTCACCGCATTGACTAATCGCTTCGACAAGGCCATCGGTCGTCTTTCCCTTTTTGACGCCGTCGACGATTATCCTGACGATCGTATCCCATTCGGATTGTTTGACCTTCGCGTTGATACCCGCGTCACCAAGGACGACGACTTTTCGTTCAAAGAAACTCAGGAAAATCAGAATGCCCGTTCGCTCGCGCGTTTTGAACACTTCTTCGGCGAGAAAGGCGAGCGAAGCACGCTGGTGAACGCGGAGGTCGATGGTCTTGTGGCCGACGAGAAACCGCCTGTACGGTGTGACGGATCGGGACAGGACAATTCCGAGAAGATATGCCGCGAGAGTAGTACCGCTCATTTCCAGAACGCCGTACGGCAGCCATGTTTTCGACATTGTATACACGAACACCGACGCCAGCATGGCGACAGCTGCGAGGACGACGCCACCGCGCCAGTCGGCGATGGTGTACTCATCACTTTGACTGACGTAGTAAGGGACGATCTCCCCGGAGGTCTTGCTTTCGGCGGCGCGGACTGCTTCGGCTATTCTGTCGAGATCGGCCTGGGAAAAAGGATTCTGTTTCATGCCATGCAACTTCGTGGGTTCCAGGGTGGCTTCACAGTGAGGAGCGACTGGAATGAAACTATGGAAATGAATGCTTAAATTCAAATGAGGAGGAAACAATTATGAATATTGGATTTATTGGTCTTGGGATGATGGGGTCGCCGATGGCAACCCGACTGCAGCGTGCCGGCCATACGTTATTCATCTATAATCGCACAAAGGAAAAGGCGGATGCGTTCATCGCCAACGGAGCAATCTGGTGCGATTCGCCCGCCGGAGTGGCGGAGAAGGCGGAGGCGGTCGTTTCGATGCTGTCGACCCCCGACGTCCTTGAGACGCTGTCGCTGGGCAAAAAGGGAATTTTGGAAGGTCTCGGGCATCGATCTGTCCACGTCGATTGCAGCACGGTCTCTCCCGATCTCACGCAGCGACTCCACGAAGAATACACGAAAAAGGAGTGCCATTTTGTTCATTCGCCTGTGCTGGGAAGTGTACCAAATGCCGCCGAGGGCTCTCTTTTGCTGTTCGCAGGCGGCGATGCGAAGGCGTTCGAAAAAGTGGAGAGTATTCTTCGTTGTTTCGGCAGCAAAGTTTGGCGATTCGACCGGGTGGAACAGGCAACGAATACCAAGCTTCTCTGTAATTTCTTTATCGCATCAATGATTTCCGGTCTTGCCCAGGGACTTGTCTTTGCAGAAAACAATGGAATCGATCCAAAGACATTTCTCGAAATTCTTGCTCACTCTGCGCTTAACGCACCCACATATCAGACAAAGGGTGCTCAAATGGTCCAAAACAACTTTGCCCCCCGATTCTTCCTCGAACATATGCTGAAAGACATCACTCTGCTTCTGGATGCAGCAGGAAGATCGAAGACAGCGATGCCGACCGCGGAGATTGTACGCGACCTTTATTCGATGGCGGTTGACGCAGGTCTGGCGAAGGAAGACTACTCGGCCGTAATAAAAGTCTTGCGCTCGCGCAGGTAAGCAACTGTCTTCTCGTACATCAAACCGACCATCACGTCCAAAAATGGGGAGATTCTCAAGAGCAGATCATCTCCCCCCTGTCTGACGCGAATACATCCCTCAAATTTTCAAATTTTTCCCACTTTCTACTTGACATTGTGCCTTTATTCCTTAAATTTCAAGCGCGGGTGGGGAAAAGTGGGGAATTAGGGAGGTCGGTCCCACGCCGCAATTCTGCACCTCTCAGATCAATTCGATTTACCAATGTCTTCATTCAAAGGCCGTTTCACATACTCTGTCGACAATAAGGGACGCGTAGCGCTTCCTGCAAAGCTGCGCAAAAGCGTTTCCAACGCCACGAATGAAAACTTCATCATCCTTCGGGGATTTGAACGCTGTCTCTACATCTATCCCCAGGATGAATGGAACAAGCTTGAGGAATCGATCCGCGGCCTTACATTTTCAGATGCCCAGCACAGGTTCTTCAGTCGAACGCTGCTCGGATGGGCAACGGATTGCCAGTTGGACAGCCAGCAACGTGTAACGTTGTCGCAGGAACATTTGGATTATGCCGGGATCAAAAACGAAGTGCTCATTCTTGGTGTCCTCGAACGGATCGAGCTTTGGGATCCGGCCATTTACCAGGAATACGAAAAGAACCAACCGGCCACCTACGAGACCGTTGTTGAGCGAGTGCTCAAACCG
>DATDNS010000044.1:0-11951 GCA_036518155.1 Bacteroidota bacterium | reverse complement strand
GGGCTGCGATTGCTGGTACTGGTGAAAATGTTCGTGAAGGATCGTGACGACCCAGGCAGAAGAGTTGGACGCATTCGTGTTTTCCGGCCGGCCCACCACGATTGTCGAAACTCCGTTGATTGCAGGAAAGGTCGCCAGAAGGTTGGTCGGAAAAAGCCGCTTGCGGTACAACACTCTCCTGCCGAATGTTTGGTCCACGCCCAGAGTGTCAAAATTGTTCGTCGCGTGCGGATGGCCGATGAGATATTCGTAGTCATTCGTCACCAGCATCAATGCGAACGGCGCCCTGTTCCAATCCGGCCAGATCATGTTCTGCACGGAATCAGCCAGTCTGTATGCTTCCGCGATGCGGATGCGGTCCGTTTCGGGAATGGATGCTTTACTTTGCGGTCGAACGGGGTTGCTCGCGAAGAACAAGGCGGAAACCAGAAGCAGCCCGGCATTCACCATTTTGGAGCGTCGTTTATGCCCGGACCTGTGCACGATTGTCATACTACGGCTCATTGATTCATCGGCTGATTTTTCAGTACTGGGAATTTCGGACATTCTGCGAAGGAATGCAATATGGCGGGTTCCCTGCGCGAGACCAACGGTCGCCGTTGCTTCCCAAGGCTTGATATACTCCCACAGTTCGGCTATCTTGAGTGAACCTCATGTCACGTCTCGTCACCGCTCCATTCTGAACGTCAATGGAAGCATCGTTCCTGTCAGCAAGGAGGCCTCAATGTTCTGGATTCAGTTCGTCGCCAATTTCCTGAAGATCCTGCGTGCCGGCCAGACACCAAAGCAAATTGCAGGAGGTTTCGCTCTCGGGGCCATCGTCGGATTGTCCCCGGTATTCACGCTGCAAGGACTCTTCGTGTGGCTCGTCATCTTTGTCCTCGATGTGAATCTCTCGGCAGCGTTCCTGGCCTTTGCATTCTTCAGCATCTTCGCGTATGTGTTCGACCCGCTGTTTCACAGTCTCGGGTATTTTTTCCTCGTCGACGTCGAATCACTAAAGGGCATCTGGACCGCGCTGTACAACGCTCCGCTTGCGCCGCTCACGCGCTTCTACAACACCGTCGTCCTCGGGAGTTTCCTTACCGCAGTCGTTGTCTCCGTTCCGGTCTATTTCGGAATGAAACGATTCGTCGTCGCGTACCGGACGCACATTCACGCAAGAGTCGAGAAGTGGAAAATCTATCAGATCGTAAGCAAGAATTCTCTTGTCAAATGGTATCAGAGAATTCGGAGCCTGGGAGTCTAGCCATGAGAAAAAAATTCGTCTACTTTGCCCTCGTCCCGGCAGTTGTCCTGATCATCGTCGTCTATCTCTTCATCGATGGCTGGGTCACGTCCGGTCTCGAAGCCGCCGGTGAGGCTATGACCGGTGCAAAAGTTGAATTCCACAACCTCTCGGTCACATTGTCGCCGTTGGGATTGCGCTGGGGACGTCTCGAGGTGGCCGATCCGCACGAACCGATGAAGAATCTTTTCGAAACCGGCAAGGTGCAGTTCGCTCTCAACTTCGGTCAGCTTCTTCGCGGGAAATATATCGTCGAGACGATGGAAGTGAACGACCTCATCCTCGGCACGCAGCGAACGACGAGCGGCGAGCTTCCGAAGAAGGCGGAACCGAAGAAAGAGCTGACGAAGGAGGAACCTTCAACCCCGGGCGCATTCGCGTCACTGGCAGACCAGGCCTCTTCCGTCGTCGGCGGGGGGAAGAAACTAACGCCGAGTTTCGATTTGGCCACGATCAGGAAGAACCTCAATGTCGACAGTTTATTGAACCCGAAGAATCTCCAGTCGTACCGGTTGATCGATTCTCTTCATCAGCAGATCCAGTCGGCGAGCGCTCAGTGGCAGACAACGCTCGGCGAAATCGACAAATCAAAGCAGAAGCTCTCGACGATGGAAACGAGTGTCAAAGCGATCAACGTCAATGAGCTGAAGACGGCCGAACAGATAACCAACGCGCTCAACACTGTCAAGAATGCCGTCAACACCGCCAACGAGGTGAAACAGACGTTCACCCAGCAGCAAACAACGTTGACGGAAAGCGTGAACAAGTTCACCTCGTCGGCCAAACTCATCGACGACGCCGCGAAACAGGATTTTGACAGGGTGGTCGCAGCCGCACGGCTCCCCGATGTCAGTATGAAGGGACTGGCGGAGCTCGTCCTCGGCAAGGATATTATGGCGCGTGCAACCGGCTACCTGTACTGGGTCGATTTCGCACGGAAAAATATCCCCTCAGGAACGAAAGAGCAAAAGGAACCTCAACCGGCGCGCATGAAAGGGCAGAATATTCGTTTCCCGGAGGAGCGCAGCTATCCGAAATTCTGGGTCAAGAAGATCCTCCTTTCCGGAGGTACGGACAAGACACAGAAACAGGATTACTTCTACGCCAAAGGAGAGGTCCTGAACATCACGGACAACCAAAAACTCACCGGCCAACCGTTGACGGCGGCAGTCGCTTTTTCGAAGGGCCCCTCTTTGACTGTCGCTCTGAATGCAATGTTCGACCGGCGAAAGGATGAGCCGCTCGATACCTACAAGGCAAGAGCGACGGGGATCCAGGTGGCATCGATGGAGATTGGACGAGCGGATTTTCTTCCTTCAAAGATCACCCACGCCGATGCGCAAGCTTCCATTGACGTCACTGTTCCCGGCAACAAGTTCGACTCGGAAACGAAGATACAATTCTCCGGTCTCACCTTCGCGTTCGGCGCTGAACCGCGGAACACTGTCGAGCGAATTGTGCGGGATGTGCTGCAGTCGATCAAAGGATTCCAGGTTAACCTCCGCATGTGGAGTCCGGGGAATAAATTCGACGTTGCGTTTGCGACCGACCTTGACGATCAGATTGCTTCGCGGACAAAGAAAGTTTTGGGTGATGAGATCGCACGCATACAAAACGATCTCCGGAACAAGCTGAATCAAAGGATTGCGGACAAACGAAAAGAATTCGAGACAATGTTGAACCAGAAGAAGAACGATGCAATGGCGAAATTGAAGGGGTATGAATCACTCGTCAACGACAAGCTTGCCATGGTGCAGAACAAGAAAAACGAAATCGAAAAGAAGCAGACGGATGCTCTGAAAAAGAAGGGGCAGGATTTGCTGAAGGGACTTATTAAGAAGTAAATCCGGTAGATGGAGGCCACCTCGCTTCGGATCTCCCGGGAGGTGGTGTCCCTCCACGGGAACCAAAGAGCAGTGCGGGCAGTTCTATTGCCACATCAAACACCAATCGAAAGGAAACAACGTTGAAGATCGGAGTTCTTGGAACGGGGATGGTCGGCAGCACAATCGCGACAAAACTTGTCAAGCTCGGCCACGAAGTACGCATGGGTTCGCGGACTGCAAACAATGCAAAGGCCGCGGAATGGGTGAAGGCCAACGGAGCAAAGGCTTCGCAGGGGACATTTGCCCAGTCAGCCGCTTTTGGCGAGATGCTCTTCAATTGCACCCACGGCATGGCATCGTTGGAAGCTCTTCGGCAGGCGGGGGCTGAGAACCTGAAGGGAAAAATCGTCGTCGATATCTCCAACTCGCTCGATTTCTCGAAAGGCATGCCGCCGACGCTCGCCGTCTGCAACAACGATTCGCTCGCCGAACAGCTGCAGAGGGCATTTCCCGATGCAAAATTCGTCAAGGCGCTCAACACCGTCAACTGCAACCTCATGGTCAATCCTTCGCTGGTCAAGGGAGATCACGACCTCTTCATCAGCGGCAACGATGCGCAGGCAAAAGCAACAGTCACGGAAATCCTGAAGGACTGGTTTGGCTGGAAGACCGTGATCGACCTCGGAGATATTTCGACGGCACGCGGGACCGAGATGCTGCTTGCCCTCTGGGTGCGTTTAATGGGAGTGTTCAAGTCGCCAAATTTCAATTTTAAGGTCGTGCGTTAACCGCAGCGCTTGCTGCAACTTCTGCCGAACTTACTCTGGAGTGAACGATGTCAACGAAGCTCGACGAATTCCGAACCTACCGCACGAAGATGAACGACCGCATCGGTCAGATCGATCACCTCGGCGTCAAGCGTTTTTTCAATCTCGACTCCAGCGCATACAAAGACGGTGCGCTTGACGGAAAGACCAAGGAACTCCTCGGTCTCGTGGCATCCGCTGTCCTTCGATGCAACGATTGCATCGACTACCACCTTATCCAGTGTGTCGACGCCGGCTGGAAGGACAACGAGTTGATCGATGCCCTGAACGTTGCGCTCATCGTGGGCGGGAGTATCGTCATCCCCCACCTGCGTCACGCCGTCGAGACGATCGATACGCTACGGGCTGAGGGGAAGAAGTAATCGTTGGAGCCCACCTGCGGGATAAAGCAAGATGGACTCCAACATCAGGCCGGACTCCACAGACGCGCAATTGGAGTCCCCCGGCGGGGTAAGGCAAAGGAAGGTGGACTCCAATGTTCTCCGCTATGACAAAGCTCATCATCTTCTGTCTTATCACCGCTGGCCTCGCATGGTTCTCGCGGCATTCTCTCGCCAACAGACGAGCTCACGGATTCTACCGATTCTTCGCGTTCGAGACTCTTCTCGTTCTCATCCTCGCAAACATCGACTTCTGGTTTCACGATCCGTTTTCGTGGAATCAAATCGTATCGTGGATCTTCCTCCTCTCCTCGCTGGCTCTCGCAGTCCACGGATTTTACCTGCTCCGGGTTATCGGAAAACCGCAGGGAGATTTCGAGAACACCACCCGTCTCGTCAGGATCGGCGCATACAGGTACATCCGCCACCCCCTCTACAGCTCCCTCGTTGTCTTGACGCCGGGTGTCTTCTTTAAAGACCCGTCCGTCCTGGGGATTTTATTGTGGGGAACGACCACCCTCTTCCTGTACGCTACCGCCAGGACGGAGGAATCGGAAAACACGGCGAAGTTCGGGGAGGAATATGCCGAGTACATGCAGTCGACCAGGATGTTCATCCCGTATCTTTTCTAGATCTTCCGGGCGCCGGGAACACCGCAGGTGACACGTTCGTCTAACGCGAGTGGTGTTTTACGCCGATTCTTCCTGCAACAACGTGCGCATTTCTTCTCCCGACCTTGACATAGAAAAGTTTCTTTGATAGATTTGTTGCGCTTTTGTTCGACTCGGCGGGCACGAAAGCAAACCACGGTGCTCGCTTTTTTGTGACCAACGAAACACAACCACGACAGTTCTATGGCGATTGCAGTCCGAAACCTCACGAAGTCCTACGGCACCGAAAAAGCCGTGAACGATATTTCCTTCGACGTCAAGACCGGCGAGATCCTGGGATTCCTCGGCCCGAATGGCGCGGGCAAAACGACGACGATGAAGATCATCACCTGCTACCTGCCCCCCAATGCAGGAACCGTCGATGTCGAAGGATATTCCATCGCCGACCATTCGTTCGAAGTGCGAAGCAAGATCGGCTACCTGCCGGAACTCAATCCGTTGTACCTGGACATGAATGTCCTCGAATACCTCGAGTACTCCGCCCAGCTATTCGGGTTCAAAAACACGCTCCTCCGCGAGCGCATGAAGGAAATGATCGAGGTCTGCGGACTCGGCAACGTGCGACACAAGGATATCGGTGAGCTTTCCAAAGGATACCGGCAGCGCGTCGGGCTGGCACAGGCGATGATCCACGATCCCCAGGTGCTCATCCTCGACGAACCGACGTCCGGTCTCGACCCCAACCAGATCGTGGAAATCCGGAATCTCATCAAAAAACTGGGGCGCGCAAAGACGGTCATCCTCTCAACGCACATCCTCTCGGAAGTCCAGGCAACCTGCGACCGGGTCATCATCATCAACAAAGGGAAGATTGTGGCGGACGGAACTCCCGACAAACTCCAGCAGGATTTCCGCGGAGCCGAGATGGTCTCCCTCGAGCTCAGGGCACACGTCGGCAACGCCATGACGGATATTTATCCCAAATTGAAGTCGATGCAGCTCGTCGAATCCGTCGAGTACGGCGGCCAGACAGGGGACACGCACAGATTCGTCGTCCACACGGCGAAAGGGAGCGACGTGCGGGAACAATTGTTCCGCAAGGCCGTCGACGAGGGATGGACACTGCTTGAGATGAGCAGGAAGACAACAAGTCTCGAGGAAGTGTTCCACGAACTGACGACGGGAGAGCAGGGAAAAAGGGAAGAAGCGGTGAAGAGTGAATAGTAAACGGAGAAGTGTGAACAGTAAACAGTGAAGAGCACTAAAGAGTATTTCGGCATTCAATTCTTGTTCATTAACCTGGTCATTCACAAATGAATTTCTCAGCGATTCTCGATTATAAAGAACTCCTCGGCAATTTCAGGCACACCGGAACGATTTTCCGGAAGGAACTGCGTTCGTACTTCAACTCGGCTGTTGCCTACGTCGTCATCGTCGTCTTTCTCGCGATCATCGGCTGGTTCCATACGAGCAACCTGTTCCTCGCCAACGTCGCGTCGCTCAGACTGATGTTCGACCTTGTGCCGGCTGTGTTTCTGTTCGTCGTCCCCGCCATCACCATGCGTCTCCTGGCGGAAGAAAAGAAATCGGGCACGATCGAGTTGCTCTCCACCAAACCGCTTCACGATGCCGAAATCGTCCTCGGCAAGTTTCTCGCGGCGTGGGCATTGATCGGCATCGCCCTGCTCCCGACCCTCATCTATTATATAACGATCGCTTCCATCGGCAGCATCGACAACGGACCGGTCATCGGGGGTTACATCGGTCTGATGCTGATGGCCGGCGTGTACGTTTCGGTCGGGTTGCTCGCTTCGAGCCTCACGGACAACCAGATCGTTGCGTTCATCGTCGGGTTTCTTCTCGTTTTTGTGTTGTTCATGCTCGACAAGATTTTGATCTACGTTCCTGAATTCATGACCAGTATCGTCGAGTATCTCGGCGTCGACTACCACTTCTCGAATGTCGCCCGCGGCGTCATCGACTCGCGCGACATCGTTTATTTCCTGTCCATCCTCGGGTTCTCGCTTTACCTGAGCGTGCTCTCGCTTGGACGGCGGAGGTGGTAGCAACTCCTTCGGCGAAACGCCTTTGCGTGACGATCGCGATTGTTCCCTTTATCCTTAACGCTTGTAGATTATGAAAACCCAAAAGACACAGACGTTCATCAGAGCACTTCTTCTCCTCGGCATTCTCGTTCTCGTCAATTTTATTTCCGTCCGGCTCTTCGGCAGGCTGGATTTGACGAAGGAAAAAGTGTACACGCTCTCCGACGCAAGCAAGAAGCTTGTGGGTGGACTCGACGACCGGATCACGGTCAAAGCCTATTTCACCGAAGAACTTCCGGCTCCGTACAATAACAACCGGAGGGCGGTTCTCGACATCCTCAACGACTACCGCGCATATTCCAAGGGGAATATCCAGTACGAGTTCATCAACCCGCAGGGGGACAAGGGAGAGCAGGACGCCCGCGAGCAGGGTATCCCGCCGGTCGAAGTGCAGGTCGTCAACAACGACAAGCTCGAGGTGAAGCGGGGGTATCTTGGACTCGTGATGCAGTACGAAGACAAGAAAGAAGTCATTCCCGTCGTGCAGAATCTTTCTTCCCTGGAATACGACATCACAAGCGCGATGAAGCGTCTCACCACCGTCGTGAAAAAGAAAATCGGTTACACGCAGGGTCACGACGAGCCGACGCTCGACAAACTTCGCCAGGCGACCCAGTCGGTGAGCAAGCAATACGACTTTGTTCCGGTCGACCTGAGCAAAGGTCAGCCCATCCCCGCGGATATCTCCGCGCTGCTCGTCATTGCGCCGACGAAGAAATTCGACGATTCCTCAAAGCTCGCGATCGACCAGTTCCTGATGCGCGGCGGAAAGATTGCGTTCCTTTTGAACAAAATGAGTGCAAACCTCAACTCGCAGTATCGTTTCGCACAGGCGACCGACATTGGCCTGGATGATTTGCTCCAGCAATACGGCGTGCGGGTCAATGCCGACCTCATCCGCGATCAACAATGCGCGAACATCACGGTTTCACAGATGCAGGGACCGTTCCAGATCCAGAGCCAGGTCCCGTTCCCCTTCCTCCCCGCGGCATCGAACTTCGACAGGAACAATCCCATTGTCAAAGACCTCCAGGCCGTCGTCTTCTATTTTGTCAGCTCGGTCGATACGACGCCGGCATCGGCAAAAGGGTTGCAGGCGGAAGTCATGATCCGCTCGTCAAAGCGCAGCGGCCGCCAAAGCGGATTCGTGATGCTCGACCCCTTCCAGCGCGGTACACCGGCAGACTATACGGAGTCCGGCATTCCCATGGCCGTCGTGGTGCACGGGTCCTTCAAGAGTCTTTATGAAGGAAAGCAGCCTCCACCGCCCCTCACACAGAGTCCCGATACACGGATCATTGTCGTTGGTGATGGGGACTTCATGCAGGACCAGTTCCTCGGCAACAAAGGCAATCTTCTCCTGTTTGAAAATATCGTCGATTACCTTGCGGACGACGCCGGGCTTATCACGATTCGCTCCAAGGATGTCGCACAGCCGCCCCTCGAAGTCGTGTCCGACGGAACGAAGAACCTGTTGAAGTACGGCGACCTCTTCCTTCCCCCGCTTGTCATTATCGGCTACGGGTTGTTCCGCTGGCGGAGGCGCACTGCCATCAAGCGTTCGTTGGAAGCACAGGTATAAAAGGAAATGACAGCATGAAACGGAATACGATTACACTTGTCGCTCTTCTCGCAGTCCTTCTCGTGATTGCCTATCTCGTTATGCAGCGATCGGGTGAACGAAGCACCAGCGGTGCAGGTGCGTTGCTCGTCCACATTGATTCAGTCGCCGTCGATAGACTTGAGATCCAGTCCCCGAAATCCCGCCTCGTTCTCGAGAAGCGGGGTGTGGACTGGTACATGAAGGAACCGATCGATTACCGGGCGGACCAGACGGCTGTGGCAAACCTGATCCACGACGCCAAGACGCTCGAGATCAAGAGCGTTGTTTCCAACAAGCCCGGGAAATTCCCGGTCTTCCAGGTGGACACCATCTCCGGTACACGGTTCACCGTATACGAAAAGGGGTCGAAGGCAGCCGAGCTCATCATTGGCAAAGTTGGCGGCGCCTACACGGACCTTTACGTCAGGAAACTGTCTTCGGACGATGTCAACGCTGTCGACCCTCCGATTTCGTACCAAATGAACCGGGCGGCAAAGGACTGGCGCGACAAGACCATCATCACGACGGCGAAGGAAAGCATCAAGGAGATCAAATACCAGTACGGCGATACGACGTTCACGCTTGCCTACAAAGACAGCGTCTGGGTGGTCGGCAACAACACCGTGAAGACGGAAGACGTGAACGGCGTGCTGAGCACTCTCTCCAACTTCCAGGCGGACGACTTTATCGATTCCACGATCAGTCCCGCACCCAAAATCAGCGCGCTCATTTCGTACGCGGGGAACCAGCTTCGATTCTCATATTTGAAACCGCAGAACAAATACGCCGTCCAGAGCTCAAATTCGCCGCAATGGTTCGTCGTTGAGAACTGGAAGACGAACTCAATCCTCAAACGGAAAAAGGATTTTGTCAAGACGGGCAAATGACCCGTTGTCACTCCGCGACAATCTGGTTATATTGTTGTCAATCCGTTTTAACCAACAACTCCTACCACGAACATTCACAGGTATTTGCATGAAACGCATCGTTGCAGTTGTTCTTGTGCTGGCATTTGCTGCCGGAACATTGATCCCGCAGGACAAACCCGAGAAGAAAGAAGCGGCAAAACAGGAAACAATGAAGGAAAAGTGTGAAACAGACGGCTGTTGCTGCTGCTGCAAAAAGGATGGCAAGATGATGAAAATGAAGAAGATGGATTCGATGAAGTGCGACAGCACAAAGGCCGGGATGAAGTGTGAAATGAAGAACGAGGAATCGAAGAAATAGGATCCGTCACGTTTCGCATTGATGAAGGCCGTTCCGGGAAACCGGAGCGGCTTTTTGCTTTTACTGTGGTGAATATCATTCGGATTTTTTCTTATCTTTGTGCCATCTCCTTCCTTCCACAATTTTGTCAGAACTTCTATGAAGACTCTCTGTTCGCGTATCCTCTTGACCGCGTTCCTGGGAATCATTCCGGTACTCTCGATTTCCCAGCCCGCCTGGGTGGAAAAACGGCCGGTGAACCCGCTGTACTATCTCGGCATCGGCGTTGCGCAGAAAGAAAAAGGTTCGACGGACTACATCCAGAAGGCGAAGGACAATGCCCTCAACGATCTCGCCTCCGGGATTACCGTCACCGTCTCCAGCGAAATCATGAGGAAAGTCGTCGAGACTAACGCTTCCATCGAGGACAACTTCAAGTCGCAGATCCAGACGTCCGCCAAGGCCGAGCTCGAGGGAGTCGAGTGGGTCGATACCTATGACGGCGACGGTCAGTACTGGGTGTATTGCCGGATTTCGAAAGAGGCATATGAAGCGGCAAAACAGAGAAGAATCAAGAATGCCATGAAACTGTCCCTCGACCTCTACCAGTCGGGACAGAGGTTCGAGAAGGAGAACAACGTCGCGCGGGCGCTGACGTACTATGTGCAGTCGCTCAGTCCGCTGGAAAAGTATCTCGGCGAACCCCTTGAGACCGAGATTGGCGGAAAGAAGGTCATCCTGGTGAATGAGATTTTTTCCTCGCTTCAGAATTTGCTCGGTCAGATTGAGCTGAAATCCGTCAATCCGAAACAGGACGGCAAGGTGGGGATGCCCCTCAAACTGCCGTTCGAAGTCACCGCAGCGTTGACCGGGACGACGCCGGGGCCGGTGGCGGCGCTTCCGCTGAAGTTTGCGTTCATCAGGGGCTCGGGTGAAATGGTCGACAATTCGCTGACCGACAATACCGGCGACGCGAAGTGCGACATTCACAAAATCACGGCGACCGACAAAATTCAGATCGTTGAAGCGAAGATTTTTTTGGCGGGCATGATTTCCGCCGACAGCAGCTCGTTGATCCTGAGTGCGGTCCTCAATTCGCTCTCCGTGCCGTCCGCGCGGATGGTATTGAGCGTGACGGGGTTGCAGGTCTATGTGGACGCCGACGAATCGCAGTTCGGCTCGAAAATGAAGCAGCCCCGCATCGAGACAGCGATCAAAAACAAAATGGTTGAAAAAGGGTTCGCCTTCACGAACGATATGGCAA
Source organism: Bacteroidota bacterium (assembly GCA_036518155.1). Taxonomy (GTDB): domain Bacteria; phylum Bacteroidota; class Ignavibacteria; order UBA10030; family UBA10030; genus JADGQA01. The sequence continues at coordinate 841 of DATDNS010000044.1, read as the reverse complement.
ACGCGAGTGTCGTCATCAACATCAAGGCGGATTCGCGTCGTGGATCGGAGACCATGGGGCTTTGCGTGTCGTATGTTGACGCGACGGTTTCCGTTCTGGACATGCGGAGCGGCGAAGAGATTTACAAGAATGCCATGAACAACGTCAAGGGAATCAGCGACACGTTTGAGAAGGGGGCGTTCAAGGCGTTTGACGAAGCGGCGAAGAACATCGTCGACGGTTTGCTGCCGAAGCTAGTGGAGAAAATTCAGAAATAGAACTCATAAAGGATTGCCGAAGATTGAAGAGGCGCAGCGCGAGAGCGTTGCGCCTTTTTCATTTTTGACAACGCACGTGCCAAGACGCTTGCAATTTGTCGCGGCAACGACGAAATTAGGGATGACAGAAGAGGGTGTCGCTCTACAGGGGAGTGTATTCCTGCCTATTTTTTCTAAATTCTTCGCAGCCTAACACTCGCCGGATGAGTACATTCCTGAATCATTCAGCTTAATCTCTAGTTAGGCGGTTGCACTCATCAAAAAGCTTGGGGGCAAATCATGAAAACAACCGTAACTTTCGTTTTTCTGTTTGTCGGATTGTCGATCTGCACTTCATTTGCCGATGCTCAGGTTGTTGATTCTTCTCTCGGATATTTCCCGCTTACTACTGGGAATATGTGGGAGTATTCCTATCGATGGGCGATTTTAACCAACTACACTCTGTACACGATCACCATCGAAGGCGATACGTTGATGGCAAACGGCAAAGTATACAAAAAGATGGCTCGCAGACAACTTCCAAACAATCCTAGGCAATTGTCCTTCTTACGAATCGACTCCTCGACTGCTAAATTGTATAACTA
>DATDNS010000043.1:0-2284 GCA_036518155.1 Bacteroidota bacterium | reverse complement strand
CCCAAGGCTTTGAATTCTCTTCAACGTGAAGGCAAGGTCTTTGGACGTAAATTCGTGCGCCCCTTTCTTCTCGATGTTGACTTTTTTCCCGTCCACGAACGACTGGTACGAATCGTGCCAATATCGGCCGGTCTTCAAGCGTATCGTGACGACATTGTTCTCGATGCCGACAAACTCACCGAGACCATCCTCAAAAATCACCCCGCTCGGCGTGGCCGTAAGATTGAAAAGTCCGTCAAAGAGAACATCGTCCAGTTTGTCCGCCATCGCATTCGAGCTGGGGAGATGGGGATCAACTGCCGGTTTTTGATGGGAGATGTAGGGAAACGCGACAATGTCCTGGAGCGATGGTCGCGACAAGAAATACCACAACCCGGCTGCCACCGCGAGGACAACGACAACTCCGATAATTACGTTCCTTTTCGTGTTCATGATTGAATAGTCCTGGGTGTTGAGAGATTAATTTTTACGGATGAGCGGCACCTGAGCCATGACACTCACCTCAAACAGCTGGAACGAAGGATACTTGAAGCGTATTTCGATGATATTGTCCCTGTCTTTCGACATCTGAACGGGGGTGATTTGCGCCTCATAGTTGTTGTCCGCCGAGGGGGCCGTGACACGCATGTGGCCTTCGGTCTTCACAACCTTCTTGTTGAGCGTCATCTGGCTGAACCACTGTTTACTCCCCGCGTGTTCCGCAACTTCGGACGGTACTTTGATATTGACGTCGAACACCGGGAATTTCGCCTCCGTGGGGATTTTCACATTGACCCTGAACAGATACTCGTTCGAAGCGGACGGACTCTCATTGACCGGAAGAACGAGGATGCGCCGGTAATCTTTCGGCTTCGTCAGGGTCTTGGCGATCGTCGGGTCGCACTCATCGATGATCGTCCTCACGGTCTTGTCCTGGCCCTTGTAGAACGTTGCGTGGGCGAGTATGGCTCTTGCCTTTTCCACACCGTGATCCCTCGGCGCTTGCGTCAATGCCTTGTAGATCGTCTTGATCGAATTCTCAGGGAAAACGATCAACTTTGCGTGGTTGAGATAGGCATCGATCTTTCGGCGTTTTTCGAGAACGCGTCCGGGCGATTCCGAGCTGAACGTGAGCGTGTAAACCGGGAGGAATGCGGAATCCGCATACAGTGCCGGCACATTCACGATGTTGGCTTCATTGGCTTTGACGAAAGCATCGACTCGCTCGGTCGAAAGATTCAAGACGCGTTCATAAAGCTCTACTTCGAATGACTGGACGGTCTGAAGCTTCTTTGCGGCAATTTGGGAAAGGTTGAGATAATCCTTGTCATCCAGGAGATTCGACAGGCCATCCTCTGTCGCCTTGAAGTCGCCTGCATTGAGCCTTTCGCGAATCTTGTCTCCCTGACTCTTCAAAAGCAACGCATCCACATCGGCGTACTGAGCGAGGACAAAATCAAGATCCCGGTTGTTGCGCAGGATATGGATGATGCCGCGGTAGTCCTGCTGCGGTTTCAGAGCATTGATCTGTCGGACCACGTCTGCGGCCTTGACAAACCGTGCTTCGAGCTGGTCGATCTTCGTCAATTCATTCCGTGATCCATCGATGAGCATGCGTGTCGCTTTCAAGTCGCTGTAACGGCTGAAAGATGCGAGCGCATTCTGCGGATTCGGAAATTTCGCCTTGTCCAATTTTGCGATCAGTTCAGGATAGTACGCATCAGACGGCCACGGTGTCTTCTTGTCCATTGAGGCCGACGCTGTTTCATACGCATTTTCGGCATTCTGCAGCGCTTGCGACGTCTTGTTAAATTGCGCTGTGAAATCGCGGAGATCTTTGAGCTCGCTTGTAAGTTGGGCGCCGCACGCGACGTAGAGTTGCTCCACGTCGCTCATCGGCGGCTTGAGCTCGATCACGGAAAAGTCATCTTTCTTCTGCAGCTGGGCGTCGTATGCCGGGAGAGCTTCATCGAGCCTGTGGAGATAGACTGATTTCAGATAGTCCAGGATTGGAGCACGGAAACGATCTTTCTGTTCAAGGATCTTTTCAAACTCGGACGCCCGCTCCATGAATGCTGCAAAATTTCCCCGTGTTTCGCTCTCCCTCTGCAGGGTCGTCAGGATCGCATCGTAATCCGACTGGAATTTGAGCTCGTCTCTGGTCTCATCCCTGAGCCCGACATAGCGTGCATACATGGTATCGCTTGACGATGCGATATTCGGCGGGAAGACTTTTTCCAGCCGAAGGAGCTCGTCATTCATCGTCGACAACTGTTTGTTCTTTTCCCGGAGTTTCTGTTGCTCA
>DATDNS010000042.1:0-3154 GCA_036518155.1 Bacteroidota bacterium | reverse complement strand
ACAACTAGAAGAAAGCCCGGGCTTCTGCCCGAGCCAAGTGCACGGGAGGTCTGCCTCCTTCACTCCGGCCGTTGTATTGGAGCGAAACCTGCACATTTTGGTTAATTCTATAATCAAAAGCAAGCTGCCACAGATAGTTTTTGCCGACAGCGCTTCCGTTTGTCAACTCAAATGGAATCCCCCGAAGCGGATCGGGATGGACGTTACTCAGTACAACTTCTTCGCGGTTGAATTCCGAGCGCAATTGCCCGGCTCCGATAATCCCATAAGTGATTCTAATCCCCTGACCGTTGATATTCGAAGCTGTATTTGATTGCTGGAAATTATCGACTGCTCGGGACACGGCGAAATTGAAGCCAATTTCCCATTGGACCTCCGGTCGATACGAAAAATCAGAAGTAACGGAGTTGGAACTGATGTCCCATTCTCTCGATGAGGGGACGGTTGACAGGACTCTGTCCACTTTGCTGACAATGTCTGTCTGATTCCCAATTTCGCGACCAAGTTGAGATCGCACACGAACGGACTGCTCCTTTAAGAAACTTCTTTCACTTGCCGATACAAGTTGAACTAATCCATCACTTTGATTGTAGCGAAAACGAAACGAGAGGTCGGGGCTGTTTTCAAAGAGGAAAAGGTCTTGTTGCACCTGGCTCGAACCGGCAACGGTGGTTTTGTCATTCTGAAAATAGCGGAGGTTCAGAAAGTAAATGTGACTTGGTGTTGGATCGCTGCTGCGTTCTTCGACCCGCACGTATGTTTCACTCGACAGGGACTTCAGCACTCTTTCCCAAAACGTCGTACGGTCGTGCAAGATTCTGTCCGGCTGGAGCCGCAGTCGTATGCTCGATTTCAAATCGACCACAGGATAGAGTTGAGTACTCGGCACATAGATGACCACATACTCTCCGTCGTATTTTGTCTGCTGGAATTCATTGTCATCAGCGATACCATTGCCGTTGAGATCCCCCAGGTAGACGTAATTGCCTGTCCCCTTCGGAACACGCAAGTAAACGCGTTCGAGCCTCGAAGACCTTTGGCTGGCAAATTCGTAATAGAGATTTGTCTCCATCGCCCGATCAAACGGAGAATAGCGCGATTGTGAACGGATAAGAATGAATTGGCCGTTCGTATTGCCCCGTTGCTTGAATTCATCAGAAAATGATACCGACCTCACGTTCAATGACAGCGTGCTTGATAGACTCTTCCACTCGGAAAGCTGCCAGCCGTACATTTGCGTCAGCGTTCGCGATGCCCGCTGCATAACGCCCGCCGCTGCGCTGTCCTCTGTCCGGGCCTGGATTTCGACAGATGCCGACATCGGCCCGGAAATTTTCAGTCCGACCCGCGGTGCAATCTCGAGGATCCTGAACCCTCCGTTCAGCAAAGAGTCCTGGACGTTTCCATAAATCGTCCTGTGTTCATTCTCCATCCGGATTCCGGGGTTCACACTGCCGAAACGATATTCCGCGGCAGCGTGTTGACGAAACCAGGTCGAATTCTCCTGTCCGGCAAAATCCCGGTTTGCAATATTCTCGAAGCTGTACTGCATCGCGGGCAACGCGGAGTCTTTGACGTCAACGTCTCCGTGTGAACGAAGGGATCTTGTCTCTCCGGTACGATCGAGCGTACCATAGCCACCCGCGATCCGTAACGACGAGGATGGCGAATATGCCACATTGGCTTCTCGAATTTCCTCATTGGCATTCGTCAGGTTTGTGAGATTCCAGTTCCTCGCGAATTCCACCTCATTGAACCGATCGAGGGGTGCAAACGTCCTGTCGACATAGCGTTCCGAAATATTCACGTCCAAACGGCCGACATCTTCGCCAAAGAGGGTCAGTTTCTTCGGAGAATACTGGAGTGAGAATTTGAGGGCACTGCCAGAATTGTTCCGTTCGTCCGGGGGCGAGAAACGATTCAGATCGAACCTGCTTGCTGCATATTCTCCGAACACGTTGAAGTCGGGCGTTATTTCCAGGGCGCCGTTAAGGTCGACAGTGCGGTGGAGTTGCGGCATTGGCAGGAGTTGTATCGGGAGGTAATTTCCCTGACCGACGCCGGCGAACCTGTATTGACCACTGGCCACTCTTGCGTATCCGGCGGAATCCGGAGGAACAAGCGGTACCGATGAAAACATTACCGAATAGAATGCTCTGGGGTCACCGGGTGCATAGACGAGGATCGTGTATGTTTTCCCATTGATAATGGTGTCCTGTTGAAGATATTGACCCCTTGCATTCCCTGCAGAATCGACGCCCACAAATTTGACGCCCGGAATGGATGCACGGATCGGATCCGAACCGCTCTGCCGCAGAACGTTGCGGGTGGTATCGTCCAGAGTAAAATTGACCGGTGAATCGGGATCATCGGCTTCCTGTGCGACGACAGCGTGGAATTTCAGCCGTCCACTGAATGCAGTTTCGCCGGTAGTGAGCGCGAGGATATTCCGCGAATACTGCTGGTCCGAATATTCAAAATCAATCGTAATCCGGGACGCATTCGTAATGAGTCGCCGCGCCGTAAAGGTGATGTCTCCGCTTGCATATTCAATCGTGTAGTCATTGAGCTCACCGCGCGTCATGAGTTCTCCGTTCAAATAGACACGTTCCGTCCCTGCAAGGACAACGATTTCCTGTTCTCCATTTTTGCCGGTAAGGCGGTACGGTCCCTGGTTTCCGTCCACTCCCTGGAAATAGTTCGTCGAATATTTGCCTCTGGCCGTCGCTGCCGTTATCGTGGTGGCCGTTGAAATCTTCGCTGAGCTCAAATTGTCAAATGTTGCGTTTCCGCTTGCCCCCTGCAATTTTCTAAATACCCTTCCAAATTCACCTCCATCGTTCGAGCCGATGTCAAGGTTAAAGTCGCCAAGCGTGGCACCAAGGTTCCTGCTTCTCACATTGACAAATACCTTGTCCACTTCCCGCAGTGTTTGGGTCGTACCTTCGGGTTGAATGGGGGAATTTTCATCGGTCAGTGCAGCCGTGACGTCAATGTCTTTTGACAACGCACCGTTCAACTGCATTCTGAACCCTGAATTCAGCGTAAGATCCTGATTCGAACCTATTGTAAATCCGCGCATCAGGGATCCGCTTTTTTGGAATCCCTTTTCAAAAAAGTCCTCCGGCGCAAACCGAAAGGCCGGCTGGGCGAC
>DATDNS010000041.1:0-13204 GCA_036518155.1 Bacteroidota bacterium | reverse complement strand
GGGGAAAGTAATACGCTATGATCAGTACTTTTCGAAAATCCTCGGTCATAAAATCAATAGTTCCTTCGGAGATTTGCTGATGATTTCACAACCGTGATGCCGGACCACAACGTCGTCTTCGATCCTGACGCCCCCCAATTGCGGAATGTAGATTCCAGGCTCCACTGTGATCACAGAGCCTTCCTCTAGAATATCATTGCTTTTCATAGAAACTCGTGGCAATTCGTGGAGTTCCAGCCCCAGGCCGTGACCCAGCGAATGACCGAAGAATTTTCCGTAGCCCTTGCGCCGTATATGAGCTCGCGCGATTCCATCAACAGTTCTTGCCGGTATGCCCGGAAGTATTCTTTCGAGCGACCTCTCCTGTGCGTCGAGAACAATTCGATAGATCGTCTTCAGTTCCGTGTTCGGTCTTCCGGCGCTTACCGTTCGACTCACGTCGCAATGGTATCCGTCAACCCTGCAGCCCATATCGATCGTCACCATTTCCCCTTTTTGTATCTTCTTGTCGGATGGTCGTCCGTGGGGAAGCGAACCTCGCACTCCGCTGGCAACCAGGGATTCGAAACTGTCCGACTCGGCTCCGAAGACCTTGTGCCAGTAGCTGATCTCGGCCGCAACCTCAAGCTCACGGACTCCCGGCTTAAGTATACCAAGAATTTTGTTGAAAACTCTGTCAGTAATTTCAGCGGCACGATTGATAGAGAATATTTCAGTCCCTTCTTTGCGGACACGAAGTTCTTCCACAATACCCGTCGTCGGTACGGGTGCGGCCTTCCCGAAGAATCCTTCGAGTTTTCGCAATTCCGAGACGTGCAATGAATTTGCTTCAAAACCGATTTTCCCTTTTTTCCCGCCGGCTATGGATCGTGATGCGGCTTCAAACAGCTTTCCCGCAGCAACGGTGACCGGAACATGCGTTACTTCCTCGGCCGCCTGTATCTTGTATCGGCTGTCGGTGAAAAATTCGCTGCCCTTCGGACGGACGAGGAGGATTGCGTTGGACCCAGTGAACCCGGTGAGATAGCGGATGTTGGGAAGGGATGTGACAAATAATCCCCCGAGCCGCGACTCAATGATTCTTTGTTCTACAGCCTCAAGTCGTCGCGCAAACATTCAGGTGGGAATTACAGATGATAGTTGGGAGCTTCTTTGGTAATATTGATGTCGTGCGGATGACTTTCCCGAAGGCCCGCTTCTGTCATCCTGATGAACTGCGCCTTTGTCTTTAGTTCAGCCACGGTCCTGCAGCCGCAGTACCCCATCGCCGCGCGGAGTCCGCCAATCATCTGGTAGGCGGTATCGGCAAGATTTCCTTTGAATGGCACCCGGCCTTCTATTCCTTCGGGAACCAGTTTCTGGATATCGTCCTCGACATCCTGAAAGTATCTGTCCCTGCTCCCCTCTTTCATCGCCTCAATGGACCCCATCCCGCGGTACATTTTATAGCTTCGTCCTTCATAGAGCACTTTTTCCCCGGGACTTTCCTCCACCCCGGCAAACAACCCGCCGATCATCACAGCGTCGGCCCCGGCGGCAAGAGCTTTGGGGATATCCCCGGTCTGTTTTATTCCGCCGTCAGCGATAATGGGGATGTTGTTTCGCCGTGCTACGGCAGAACATTCCATGATCGCAGTCACCTGGGGAACTCCAACGCCGGCTACAACTCTCGTCGTGCAAATCGACCCCGGGCCTATGCCCACCTTGATCCCGTCAGCACCTGCCCGGATGAGATCCTTCGTCGCTGCGCCGGTTGCGACATTGCCGGCAATCACTTCGACGGCGAATTTGGATTTGATCCGTTTGACCATATCGATGACACCCTTCGAATGTCCGTGGGCAGTATCGACCACGATAACATCGACACCGGCTGCCACCAATGACGTTACTCGTTCGATCGTATCCGACGTGACGCCGACTGCCGCGCCAACCCGCAACCGGCCAAGGTTGTCCTTACAGGCATTGGGATGGCGTTTCTTTTTCTGGATGTCCTTGAAGGTGATCAACCCCTTAAGCTTGCCATTCTTGTCGACCACGGGCAGTTTCTCAATGCGATTCTTCTGCAGGATCACTTCCGCTTCTTCAAGCGTGGTTCCGACCGGTGCCGTGATGAGATTCCCCGAAGTCATGACTTTGGCAACACTGAGGTCAAGATTCGGCTCGAAGCGAAGATCGCGATTCGTCAGGATACCGACAAGACTTTCGTCTTTCACAATGGGAATTCCTGAGATCGAGTACTTCCGCATCATTTCCATTGCCTGACCCACCGTGTGATCCGGAGAGAGGGTAATAGGATCCCGGATCATTCCGCTTTCAGATCGCTTCACCCTGTCGACTTCTTCGGCATGCCGCTGAATGGGCATGTTCTTGTGAAGGATCCCGATTCCTCCTTCGCGCGCCATCGCCACAGCCATTTCGGATTCGGTGACAGTATCCATTGCCGCACTGACCAGCGGGATGTTCAACTCGATGTGTCGCGTCAGTCTCGTAACGACACTCGTCTCCCGTGGCAAAACAGAAGATTTTGCCGGCAGAAGAAGGACATCATCGTATGTGATGGCTTCACCAATGATTTTCTTGAATCCCATAAGCCTTTGTTTGTGGCGATTGTTGTATCGTGAGAAGATCAGTTGTACGCCGGAATTCCTGTTATGTCCTCTCCGACGATAAGGGTATGCATCTCGTGTGTTCCCTCGTAGGTTTTCACCGACTCCAGATTTGCGGCGTGCCTCATGACCGGATATTCGTCGAGAATGCCATTGGCGCCGAGAATCTCACGTGCCATCCGGGCGATTTCCAGGGCGTGATAGACATTGTTCCGTTTGGCGAACGAGATTTGTGCGAATCCCGCCTTGTTCTGATCCTTCAGTCGACCGAGTTGGAGGCAAAGCAACTGGGCTTTTGTGATCTCGGTGAGCATGTAAACGAGTTTTTCCTGTGTCATCTGGAACGAGGCTATGGGGCGGTCAAATTGAATCCTGGATTTCGAATACTCCAGAGCCGCGTTGTAGCACGCCGTGGCTGCGCCAATAGCCCCCCAGGCGATTCCGTATCGGGCCTGGCTGAGGCACATGAGCGGACATTTCAGTCCGCCAGACAATGGAAGGATGTTCGTTTCAGGGATTAGACAGTCCTGAAACACCAACTCAGATGTCACGGAGGCCCTCAAAGAGAGTTTTCCCTGCATCTCGGGTGCGTTGAAACCTTTTGTTCCTTTTTCGACCAGAAAACCTTTGATCTCGCCCTCAAGTTTTGCCCACACAACTGCGACATCGGCGATTGTGCCATTGGTGATCCACATCTTGGCACCGTTCAGCAAATATCCGCCTTTTGTGTGCTCCGCCCGGGTGACCATCCCCCCGGGATTAGACCCGAAGTCCGGTTCCGTGAGACCAAAACATCCAATTTTTTCGCCTTTGGCCAACTTTGGAAGCCAGTAGTCTTTTTGTTCCTGAGACCCAAAGGTATAAATTGGATACATGACAAGGGCACTCTGAACGGAAGCGAAACTCCTTATGCCGCTGTCCCCTCGTTCCAGTTCCTGCATCATCAAACCGTAGGCAACATTGTTTAATTCGGCACAGCCGTATTTCGCGGGAAGAGTGGAACCGAACAAGCCAAGTTCAGCCATCGGTTTCACCAGATGAATTGGGAATGTGCCAGCCCGGTTGTGTTTGTCAATAACTGGAAGGACATTGTCTTCCACAAAATCTCTGACTGTACTCCGTACCATAATTTCATCCTCGGAAAGCAATGAATCGGTCAGGTAGTAGTCTGGGCCCTGGGTTTTGGACATGGGATGTTAGCGGAGGGTTTCAGTGCCCGCGAAGGCAACGGAAATGGAACAAAATACCTTTTGCATTGAGAATATTATGCATTAATCGACGCAAAGTCAAGATTGCGAAAATGGGGATAAAAAGGAGTTGAGCCAGGTTCTCGGTCCACCCCACCACGAGCAACCGATTGCTGGCTCAACAAGAAGGAGTTCAGGGAATGTAGGTAGGCTGTTTCCCTATCTTATATACTGCTTGCCGTCAGAAAAGTTGCGGACCAGAGGGATAAAATTCTTAGCGGCCGGCATGCCAATACGGCCGATTTTCGGGAGTTCAGCTTATTTCCAGGCGGTAATGAGGAAATCAAAAAAATTGAAGAGGGAAGTATTGTGACTAGTCGGTCGTCACCCGTATGCCATACCGTTTGATCTTCAGGTACAAGGTCTTCTTCGAAATTCCAAGCATATCCGCAGACTTCATTCGGTCTCCCTTGTTATGCTTCAGAACTCTCTCAATTTGAATTTTTTCCAGTTCTTCAAGTGAAAGCAATCCGGTGTCCACCGCCGGTTGTTTGTCCAATGCTGCAGCTGGTGGTGTGCGCCGCATTGCACTGTTGAGCCAGAAGTCTGCCGGGCGAATTTCGTCCGTTTGCGACATCACAAGTGCCCCTTCGATCACGTGCTCGAGTTCCCGGACATTTCCGGGCCAATCGTATTCCATCAAAAGTGCGAGAGCATCTTCGCTAATCCGCTTTGTTTTTGACTTTTGACCGAGGAAGTGTTGTACAAGCGCCGGGATGTCTTCCTTTCGTTCAGCAAGCCTGGGCAGTCGCAAGCTCACGACATTGAGCCTGAACAAGAGATCCCCGCGGAACCTTCCCATTTTTACCTCTTCTGCCAAATCCTTGTTGCTCGCGGAAATGACCCGGACATCGACCTTCCTTGTCAATGTACCACCTACTCTTCGAAACTCACCAGTTTCAAGAAACCTCAACATTTTCGGCTGTGTGACCAGGCTGATGTCACCAACTTCATCAAGGAAAAGAGTGCCGCCGTCCGCTACTTCGACAAGTCCTTGTTTCATGCTAACGGCGCTTGTGAAGGATCCCTTTTCGTGACCAAAGAGTTCGCTTTCAAGCAATTGATCGGGCATAGCCGCACAGTTCACGGCGACGAACGGCTGATCCTTTCGCGGACTGTGGCGATGCATGAGTTGGGCAAAGAGCTCTTTTCCAGTCCCGCTGTCGCCCTGGATCAGGACAAAGGTTTCGCTGCCTGCGATGCGTTTTGCATTGTCCACGACATCCCTGAAGAGCTTGCTGTCGCCGATGATCTCGCCCGGACGGGCGTGTTCGCTGACTTCTTTTTGGATAACAAGTTGGCGGTGTTCAAGAGCGCGATGAACCGTCGCCATGAGCTGGTCCGTATCATACGGTTTGCTCACAAAATCATATGCCCCGAGCTTGACTGTTTCGATGGCAGTCTTCACGTCCGTGAGATTGGTCAACATTATGACCTGGGTGGTCGGCGAGTGGTCCTTGACGAACTTCAGAACTTCCATGCCGCTGACGCGCGGCATTTTGACATCGAGGAGGAGAACATCGTAAACGTGGGCCTGGACAAGATTGATGGCATCGGCGCCATTGAGGGCTACATCGACTTCGTATTCGGATCGATCTTCGAATTCCGTCCGCAGCAGGTACGTGATCGATTCTTCATCGTCAACGATGAGAATGTGATAGCGTTTGGGCATCGGGCTTCATTGAACGTTCAATGTCAGACACCCGTGAGGACTCTCTCCACGGTTGTCAGGAGGTCCACCAAGTCGTAGGGTTTGCTGACAAAGTCCTCTGCTCCCAGCTTTTTTGATTCAATCGCATTTTTCAGGTCTGCAAATCCGGTCAGCATGATGATCTTTGTGGCGGGGTGCCGCTCTTTCACAAATTTGAGAACTTCAAAGCCGTCGACATTCGGCATCTTGATGTCAAGAAGGATCAAATCAAAGACAAGGGAATCGAGTATGTTGATTGCTTCCTGACCATCGCCAGCCGTGGTAACCTGATAACCCTCACCCTCCAATTCCGACGCAAGCACTGTCCTGAGCGCTTCCTCGTCGTCCACAACGAGAATTTTGTTCTTTGCAGGCATGCAATTCTCCCTGGGAGATGTCGATGAATTCAATCAGACCAAAGCAGATGCTACTGCGCACAACTGCAGAATATAGACAAAATTCCTTCAGAAAAGCAAACAAACGAACACGATGGGCGGTCCACGCCCGAGAATGCCTTCGCCCGGACTGGATAAATGGCGAATAACATTCCATCCGTCGATCGCGCGAAATTGAATGTCTGCAAAAGAAGTCTTATACTTTTGTCAGTCTTCTTCATGAGCAACGATGCCATCAAAAGCAATATCAGTGCTACTCGTCGATGACGATTCGTCCTTCGCAAGGATATTCCAGGACAGCCTTCTCAAAGCCCGCGGAATTGACTTTCGAGTCGTCCGGAAAACCAACGTCGAAGCCGCCCTTGCCGCGGTGAAGGCGAACCCGACCTTTGACCTCATTGTCACAGATTTTGTGCTTCCCCACTCCGAAGGTCTGGAATTCTGTCTCCAGCTTAGCCAGATGGAACAACGGATACCGGTCGTCATGATCAGTTCCACAAAGGACATCAAACTTGCCGTCGAAGTGATGAAATTGGGTGTGGAAGATTTTCTGCTCAAGGACGAGCTGAATGAAGCGCACGTCCCACGGACGCTCGTCAACATTCTGGAACGTATCAAAGTGAAAGACCACATGCGGGCTGTCGAAAAGCGGATGAGTATAGCAGAAAACCGCTCACAGGCAATCAGGGAATTGGTCGTAACGGTCTGCCACGAATTCAACAACCCGTTGGCCGCCATCAAAATCAGTTCCGACCTGCTTCAAAGGCTCCCCCTTCAGGCCAATGAGAAGAGTCTGCTCAAAGAATTCGACCTCAATTTTCAGAAGATCGAGTCCGAGGTGCGGCGACTTCGTGATATCACCTTCGAGAAGATTGACACGCTGACCAAGCAGAGCGCGCAATAAAGAACTCCCGGCAATTACTGCCCGGGCATGTTCTTGCAATTATGGTTTCTTTTCGCTATGTTCATTCAGTGAGAGTATGTGTCTAGTCAGTCTGAGATGCACGTCAAAAAAGGCATAAGAAAGCTAATCATTCCGGCTTACATTCGAGAGTTTCCGAAAAGTGTCCCGCCCTGCCCGGCGGGACACTTTTTTTATGCACTGCGGGTGGTCGCATGACCGTCGAAGAAATCGGGCATATCATCGAAGATTGGGCTCCGAAATGGACGGCGTGGGAAAAAGACAACGTCGGCCTCCAGGTGGGACATCGGACCCGACGAGTCTCAAGAATCCTGATCGCACTCGATTTGACAAAAGAGGTCGTGAACGAAGCGATCAAAAAACAAGTCGACCTCATCATCACCCACCATCCACCCTTGTTTCGCCCCCTCTCCTCACTTACAGACTCCGACCAAACCGGCAAACTGATTCTCGCGCTCGCCGAGCACAGCATCGCCGTCTACTCCGCGCACACGAACCTGGATTTCACGAGGAACGGTGTAAGCTTCACGCTTGCACAGATACTCGGCCTGCAGAAGATCCGTTTTCTGTCTCCTCTGGCCGGGACATTATCGAAGATTGTCGTTTTCGTCCCTTCCACCCACGTTGAGATGATAGCGCAGGAAATGTCTGCGGCGGGAGCCGGTGTCATCGGACAGTACGATGCGTGCTCTTTCAGAATAGAGGGTACCGGGACGTTCAGAGGAAATTCCGAATCAAAACCCTTCCTCGGGAGAAAAACAGAATTTGAGCGTGTGAGGGAGGTGCGGTTGGAAATGGTGGCTCCCACGGCAAGCGTTGACGAGGTGGTCGAAGGCATCAGAAAGGTTCACCCGTATGAAGAAGTGGCGTACGACGTCTACCCGCTCAAGACTCCCAGCACGAATTTTGGCATGGGGGCGATCGGCGTTCTCAAGCGGGAAGTGACGCTCGAATCATTTCTCCGGGGGTGCAAACGAAGCTTGAGCGCGCAATCGCTCCGTTTCACGGGAAGGCTGCGAGAGAAAATTCGAACAGTCGCTGTATGCGGCGGAAGCGGTTCCGATCTGCTCGGCGCCGCTCTCAGTGCGCACGCGGATGTTTTCGTGACCGCCGATGTTCGCTATCACACCTTTCATTCGGCCCAGGGAAGGATTGCGCTCGTCGACGCAGGGCACTGGGAAACCGAACACAGCATCCTTCAGCCGCTACAGAACAGACTGAAAGAGGCCGTTCAGCGGTCAACACAAAGAGTGTCGGTCATGATGACCCAACTATCAACAAATCCAGTACGTAGTATTTAGACTGTAAGGAGTCCGATTTGGAAAACAGATTACGTTTACTTTTTGCGCTTCAACGGGTCGATTCGAATTACGATGAATTGCAGGAACTCAAAGGCGATCTCCCTGAACTCGTAAAGGACCTTCAGGAAAAAATCAAGGAACAGGAGAATCTGAGGAAAGATCTCGAAGACACGATCAAACACTCGCTCGTTTCCCGGGATGAAGCGGATTCGGAGATCGTCAGTCTCAAGGAAAAAATTGAAAAATACAAGGCCCAGCAATTCGAAGTGAAAAGCAACAAGCAGTACGATGCCCTCGGGCGGGAAATTGATTATTCGCAGGGCCGTATTACCAAACTTACAAGAGAACTCGAACAACTTGAGGGAAAAGCTGGCTCTGCAAAAGAAGACGTCCAAAAAGTCGGACCGGAACTGGAACGACTCCAGGCCGAGTTGAAGGAAAAGAGCGACGATCTCGCCCTCGTCAACAAAGAGCACGAGGAAGAAGAACTGAAGCTCCGCCACGAACGCGATAAACTCGTGGCCAGGATCCAGAAGAGCGACCTGCAAATGTATGAACGGATTCGCAAGGCCAAAGGAGGCCTTGCCGTGGTCCCCGTCAGACGCAATGCCTGCGGAGGATGCTATAACCGGGTCCCTCCCCAGCGTGTGCTTGAGCTTCGCAAAAACTCACATATGACCACGTGTGAACGCTGCGGCAGGATCTTGGTTTCCGAGGAACTGGCAAACGATACGTCGGAAATCTTGTGATGATTCACGCTTTCACCGACGGCGCATCACGGGGCAATCCGGGCGAGAGCGGGATCGGGATTCTCCTGAAAGATGAACAAGGAAATGTTCTTACCTCAATATTTGGGTATATTGGAACAACGACGAACAATGTCGCTGAGTACACGGCACTGATCACGTGTCTCAGACTGGCTCAAAAGAACAAGTACAGCAGTTTGATTGTCCATTCCGATAGCGAGCTGCTCGTGCGCCAGATGCAGGGAAAGTACCGTATCAAAGAGCCGAAATTGAAAAAGCTGGCCGAACAAGCCCGCGCGGTCATTGATTCTGCAAGCCTCCAGTGCACGTTCAAGCACATCGTGCGCGGGGACAACCGGGAAGCGGACGAGCTCGCAAACCGGGGAATTGATTCAAGACGGCCCGTTCACATTTGAACGGGTGCCGACCAGGCTAACGTACATTATAGTTGCAGAGGCAGAAAAGACGTAGTCGGGCAGCCGCCCTGAAATGGCTCGCGCCGTCACAGGGAGGAAAGTCCGAACACCACAAGGCAAGGCGCCACGAGTCAATCGTGGGTCTTGCGGGCCACATCCCGCAGGAACGGATAGTGTCACAGAAAATACACATCCCGGAAATTTCGTTCGAAGTTGACGGGAAACGGTGAAAAGGTGGTGTAAGAGACCACCGCATCATTAGCAATAATGATGGTCCCGCAAGGGATTCCGATCTTCCTCACGGATGACCGGGACACGACAAACCCCGCCTGGTGCAAGACCGTGTAAATCACGCACGCTGTTCCTTCGGGAACAGAAAGCGGTTGCCCGCCGCTTGTCCCGCCTCGGCGGGGCTGCGTGATGGGTAGGTCGCTCAGATAAATGGCTGCCTCTCCTGCTGCTCAAACGGCAGGAAAGACAGAATTCGGCTTACAGACCAAATCTTTCCTGCCTCTGCTTTGTTATTCACTGCGGATTCACCCATGGATACGATTCCTCCGAAACCAATTCGGGAATATCGCTGGAAATACAGGAACGGAGAAAGCCCGGCGGCCGACGAGCAATTGGATCGCGCCGCGCTCGTGAAGAAACTCTCCGACGAATTGACGATATCTCCCATCCTGACTGAAATTCTCGTGCGCCGCGGCATCGATACGTACGAAAAAGCTCGGGCATATTTCAGACCGAGCACCGAGGATCTTCACGACCCGAAGTTGATGGATGGCGTCAACGCCGCAATTGCCCGAATTATCCCAGCGATCGAGAACAAAGAGAAAATCATTGTTTACGGAGATTATGACGTCGACGGCACCAACGGGGCGTCGCTTCTCTGGAGCTTTCTCAAAGAAACCGGAGCGAATGTCGGCTACTTCATTCCGGACCGTGTCCGCGAAGGCTATGGGCTCTCCAATGCCGGGATCGAACAGGCAAAAAGGAACGGTGCGACGTTGCTCATTGCTGTCGATTGCGGCATAACAGCAGTCAAGCAGGTCGAATTCGCGCGGTCGCTCGGCATCGACGTCATCATTTGCGATCACCACGAACCCGGCGTCCCGCTGCCCAATGCCGTCGCCGTTCTCGACCCGCTCAAACCTTCGTGCCCTTATCCGTTCAAGTATCTTTGTGGTTGCGGGGTCGGGTTCAAACTCGTCCAGGCCCTTTGCGAAGAACCGTTTATCCGTGCCAGGATCGGCGGCGACGGCGAGGAATTACTTCTTTCGTATCTCCAGTTTGTCACGCTTGCCACGGTTGCGGACATTGTCCCGTTGACGAATGAAAACCGTACGATCGTCAAACTCGGGCTTGAGCTTATCAATACAGCTCCGCTTCCCGGGATTCGGGCTCTCATCGAAAGCGCCGGGTTGAAGCCGGGAAGAGTCAACGCCGGACAGGTTGTGTTCGTCCTCGCCCCCCGCATCAATGCCGTCGGCCGTCTCGGCGATGCCATGCGCGCCGTGGAGTTACTCACGTGCGATTCCTACGAACGGGCCCTTACACTCGCGCAGGTGATGGAGGAGGAGAACCGGAATCGACGAAAAATCGATGAAGAAACGTTCGCGAAGGCACAGGAATATATCAACCAGAACATCGACATCAGCCAGAACCACGCAATCGTTCTTCACCAGGAGAGCTGGCATCCCGGTGTCATCGGTATCGTTGCATCGCGCATCGTTGAACGCTACTACCGTCCAACGGTGCTCATGACGACTATCGACGGTGTCGCAAAAGGGTCTGCCCGGAGTATTTCGGGCTTTGATATCTACCAGGCTCTCAAGAAGTGCGAAGACAAGCTGATCCAGTTTGGCGGCCACAAGTATGCGGCGGGATTGACCGTGGAACTCGACAAGGTCGAAGAATTCAGACAGGCCTTTTATCGCGTTGCCAATGAAACCCTCCCGGCTGAATTGCTGATTCCTGTCATCAACATCGACGCCGATGTCGATATTGCGGAACTCACGCCAAAATTTGTTCGCGTGTTGAGTCAGTTCGCTCCGTTTGGCCCGGACAATATGCGCCCCGTCTTTTCAGCCCGCAATGTGGAACTGACAGGTCAACCCCGCATCGTCGGGAGGAACCACCTGAAATTCAAGGTGAAAAAGAACAGCCGAACAATCGACGCGGTGGGTTTCAGCCTTGGCGATTTGCTCGATCGCACCCTGCAGGGTCGGGCGGGCCTGGACCTTGCATTTTCGCTCGACGAAAACGATTTTGAAGGCGAAATGATGCCGCAATTGAAAATACGGGATATCAAGATTGTACAACAATCACTCAATCAGTCCGAAAACGTCGCACAGAATTCCTAAGCAGGAGAATTCCAATGTCTGGTCACTCGAAATGGGCAACAATAAAAAGGAAAAAGGCCGTCACAGACGCGCGGCGCGGGAAGATGTTTACCCAGATCATCAAAGAGATTACGGTTGCGGCTAAGCTCGGTGGCGGAAATCCGGATGGCAATCCGCGGCTTCGCTTTGCGATCGACAAAGCCAAAGAAAGCAATATGCCCGCCGACAACATCAAGCGCGCGATTATGAAAGGGACGGGAGAACTTCCCGGGACCGTCTATGAAGATGTGATGTACGAAGCATACGGTGCCGGCGGCGTTGCGCTTATGATCGAAGCCGTCACGGACAACAAGACGCGCACCGTTTCCGAACTCCGTCATATCCTCGAACGCCATCACGGCAAACTGGCATCATCGGGCGCGGTTGCGTTTCAATTCCACAAGAAGGGGTTGATAACCATCCCTGTAGCTGCAATCGCAGAAGACGATTTGATGTCGCTCGTTCTGGATGCAGGAGCTGACGACATGAAGACCGAGGGCGATTTTTATACAATTGTAACTGCTCCCGAGAATTTCGAAGCTGTCAGGAAAGCAATCGATGCAAAAACCATCAAGCTGGATAGCGCTGAAATCCACATGATGGCCGAAAACACCGTCAAGGTAGAAGGCAAAGATGCCGAAAATGTGATCAAGCTGATGGAAGCTCTTGAGGAACACGACGACGTACAAAAGGTTCATTCGAATTTCGATATCGACGACAAAGTGCTTGCCAGTCTTGCAGCACAGTAAAACGGAAGACAGTCTCTCTGGCTGCGATCGTTAGGTCTATATGATTATCCTTGGTGTTGATCCTGGTACGTTAGCAACAGGATACGGCCTTATCGAAGTCAGCGGCAAACATATTACCGTCCTCGATTTCGACGTTATCCTTAATCGCGGCAGCCGAACAATGCCGATGCGCCTGAAAGAGATCTATTCCAGGCTCTGCGAAGTAATCGCAAAGCACCATCCGGACGAATTTGCAATCGAAACAGCATTCTATGGAAGGAACGCTCAGTCTGCCCTCAAGATCGGACACGCACGCGGCGTTTCGATGCTGGCTGCCGTCAATCACGATATTCCCACTTCAGAATATTCTCCGCGCGAAGTAAAGAAGGCCGTTGTGGGAAACGGAGCCGCTTCAAAGGAACAGGTAAAATTCATGGTCAAATCTCTCCTTGGTCTCCGTGAAACTCCAAAATTCTATGACGCCACCGATGCGCTCGCCGTAGCACTCTGCCATTATCACAAGAATGGCGGAGTTGGATCCGGGCGAACAAAGAATGCAGGCCGAAAAAGCTGGGCCTCCTTTATCAAGGAAAATCCCACCAGAGTGCTTCAACCACGATGATCGCCTCCTTGACCGGCATACTGAGGAGCAAATCGCCGACGGAACTGCTTGTCGATGTCAATGGCGTCGGTTATTCCGTAAGCATTCCTCTCTCTACCTACTCAACACTCGGTCCGATCGATTCACCAATTCATCTCTTTACTCACCTTC
>DATDNS010000040.1:0-3453 GCA_036518155.1 Bacteroidota bacterium | reverse complement strand
GCATTCCAGATAAACTCGAACGGATTCTTGACGACAATCATCAGGAGAAGGAACGAGAAGATGAGTGAGAAGATCGACATTACTTCCGCTTCGTAGTCTTTCTTCGACGAATAGCGCAGGAGGAAAATGCCGATGATCGATGTGTAAAGAGCCCAGAGCGTGAAGCTCCCCTGCTGCCCTGCATAGAATGTGGAAATCAAAAGGGGCAGCGAAAGGTCCGTTGAGCTGTATTCCCAGACGTAGGTGTACTGGAATTGGTGCGTGAGAATGAGGTAGAGAAGAATGCCCGCCGCGCTGATGAGGAGTATCACGGCGCCGTGGAAACTCTTCCGTGCCAGATTAAGCTCCCGTGCGCCAGCACCGTTGGAAACACGGTAGTAGAGAAACGAAGCTGCCAGCGCCAGAGCGAAGGCAACTTTGACCAGAATTCCGCCTATCACGTTGTGTCCTCCCTATAGAGTCTTCTTTACGGTCTCGGCATCCCCTTCATACTTGGAAGGACATTTCGTCAAGACTTCAGTTGCGTGGAAATAGCTGCCTGCGTACGAACCCTTTGCCACGATCGATGGCGCCAGCTCGAAATTGTTCGGCTTTGCACCGTCGAGCACCACTTTCACGACCTGGTTGTTGTCGTCTTTCATGTAGAAACTGAACTGCGCGTTCTTCGCATCGAACCCGCTCTCCATCGACTTGATCCATTCTCCCTTCACCTGGATCGGTTTGTGTATCTTTTCCGCCGTCGCGAAGTCACCGTATTCGACGTTCGTTTGAACGAAGCTTACGGCACTCAGGACGATGCCCGCAACGATAACGATCACTCCCACAATAATCTTCACCTTCATAATACTACCCTTTCTTCATCTGATTTTCAATTTTCTCGACCTTACGTTCAATGCGCCACAAATAGACCAGGATCCCGGCCCAGATCATCAGGACAACGGTCAGGACCACATACATCTGATTTTGTTGAAAGAATCCTTCCATAGTAATCCTCAAGCGTGATGTGTACTCTGTTGATATTCAAGTTTGGCCAGCCGTACTCTCACGTTCAGCATCCACACGAACAACAGTGAGAACCCGAGAAGCGAGAGAAGAAAAACCGTGAGCATGTTCGGCGGCATGTGCAGTTGTGCAACCGGTGTCGACCCTCCGGAATCACCTTTGGCCCCGGGATGCAGCCCGGACATGATTCTCGGCATGACAAAAATGAAGAACGGGGATGTCAGACCTGCAACGATGGAATAAACCGCCGAAAGCTTTGCGCGCGTTTCCTCCACTTCGAGAGAGGACCGGAGCGCGAAGTAGGCGCCGTAGATGAGCAGGAGAACGAAAATGGAGGTCTCCCGGGGATCCCAGTTCCAGAATGAACCCCAGTTGAACTTCGCCCACACAGAGCCGGTGACGGTCGCAAGAAAACAGAAGAGGAATCCCAGGCTTGCGGACGAGACCGACCAGATGTCGTACTCGATGTTTTTCGTCCGAAGGTAGCGAATGCCAAAGAACATCGAGACGAGGAATGCGAGACACGTTGTCCATGCCGTCGGGACGTGGAAGAAGATGTTTCTCGCTCTCTCTTCAAGCCCCGGGATGACGGGGAACTGGAACAACGATGACGGCGACGATGACGTCGGAATTGCAATGCCGGCGATGATGACGAACGTGACAAGAACGGCAGCTCCGAGTTTTACGAATTTCATGCTAGTCTTTCCAGACATAATCAAAAAGGAGGAATGAGCCGGCCACCATCACGAGAAGATAGCCGACAAGGACCTGGAGTTCGCCGATCGCATTGGAAAGGGGTTCGCCAGCGAGGGCTCGCGCTGTTGCAGTCATCACGGTCATCAGGAGCGGTATCAGGATTGGGAACGAGAGTACAGGGTACAGAGTTCCTCGTGCACCCGCCTTGGCAATAATCGCCGCGATGATCGTCGCTGAAGCGGCGAACCCAAGACTCCCGAACAGCACCGTGCAGAAAAGGATGTCATACGACTTGATCAGGAATCCCGGGAAGAACAGCATATACAGGACCGTTACCGCCGTCGTGAGAACCAGCGTGAGAGCCGAATTGAACAGTAGCTTGCCGAAATAGACCACCGAAGGCGACGCGATCAGTTGAAGGACGAGAACGGTGCCCCGTTCTTCTTCACTCACGAAGATCCGCGACAAGCCGGACATCGCAGTGAAGAATATGACGACCCAGTACATTCCAGAGAGCAACTCAACAGACGGGTTGTCCGAACGAAGCGCAAACAAGATCGTCGAGACTGCTGTAACGACAAACATCAGCAGTGCATTCAGGGCATAGCGGGTCCTCAGCTCGGACCTGACGTCCTTCTCGATCAACGCGTATGTAGCTGTTGAAAAACTCATCATTGTCAAATTAGCAAAAACTGCCTCGAACATCAACTTTATCGATCTCGCGGAGCACTTTGTTCCGCTGGCAACACAGGGGCAATCGATCTAAAAGGAGGAAAATCACAACTGGATGCTCTTTTCACACCAAGCCGCCTCTGCGGAATCGTTCGTCGCCACAATGAGGAGGGAAGTTCTTTTTTGTTCCCGCACCACTTCTTTAACAACCTTTATGCCATCATTATCGAGGTTTGTCGTCGGTTCATCAAGGATAAGCACGGATGGGGAATGCGCCAGGGCAAACACGTATTTCAGCCGTTGTTTCATACCTGTGGAGTATGCACGGACTGCATCTTCCCTTCTTTCCCACAAATTGAACCTCCGGAGAAGCGGTTCAATTTTACCTGAGAATTGGTTCCGGGAGGCACGGATTCTCAATAATAGGAATAGATTTTCCATCGCTGAGAACTCATCATACAGATTCAAGTAAGGTGAAACGAAGCCGATGTGAGCCTTCCGTCGCTCATCGTCGATTTTCTTTCCGTCGAGTTCATAGATGATCTCACCCTTCGATGCACTGAGCACACCGGCAATGATCTTCGCAAGCGTGGATTTCCCCGCGCCGTTTTTTCCGGTGATGGAAATCGATCCGGGCGCCGAAACGGAAAATGAAATTTCGGAGAAGATTGTGCGACGGTTGAACGTCCTGGAAATATTCTCGGCGCGAACAAGAATGTCGTTCATCGGATGACCGCTACTTTCCACTGGTATTCATTGCCTGCAATTTTTGCGATGACCACGTACACGCCGGATGAACAATGCGACGCGATTTCTGACGAGGGGACTGCGATGAACTGATTTCCAAACTGGTTCTGTACCACGTACGTCCCCGACAATGCGAGTGTCAGAGAGCTCGAAAGAACATAGACGTTCGCCCTCGAACCCGCTTGGCTATCGACCGGAAGCAGCAACTGCGCCGACTCGGCCGGGCGGAAAGGGTTGGGCGAGGGCTGAAGCTGGAGTCGCTCGATCGGCCCGTTTGTCGAAGCGATAACGTAGAATGGCCGCCACATGTTCACGTCTGCGGTTGAGATCGCTGCG
>DATDNS010000039.1:0-3116 GCA_036518155.1 Bacteroidota bacterium | reverse complement strand
CTTCGCGTGGAGATTTCCGAGATGACCAACTCCGACAACACCAACATTAATTTTGCTCATAGCGTCATTCCGATTGTCATATACCAACGGACCATCGACCGTCGGTCAATTTGTCGAAGCCTGTGTTCCGCCCGGGCTTGTCCCTTGCGCGACTCCGATAATCCTGTCAAAACCGCCGAAACGCATATCGTGGCAGTACAGCAAAGCAGTGAATTGATTGACCGTTCTCCAATCGTTCCCTTCCACCGCTCGCCAATCGTTCCCGCCGGAGACGTACTGGTAGTCGTAAACCCCCCGCCTGAATTCCGCCTGAAGAACGTAGCGTGCGGTCGGTGCGTCGTAGCTCATTTTCCACGCGTCTCCGGGCAGCCAGTCGTTGAAGTCACCGACCACGTACACGGGCGACAGGTCGTCGGTTTCGCGGTCAAGTTCGAACTGGAATTTGACATAGTCCGAATATTGCGTGTTTGCAAGGATCACCGCCTCCCCGTCGTTGTCGGGCGGTCCCTGATGAAATACCCTGCCGACATCCGCTCCATCCCTTGCCCTTGTCAATCGGTCCGCCGGATAGAAATCCACGTCCGTAATATCCAAATGCCGGTATTCGTTGCCTGGCTGTATGTTGTCTATACTGAATACGAGATTCGGAGTTCCAAAACCGTCGACGAAGGTGTGCGGATTGTTGTCATCGACATCGATCCGGTAAGGAGCGTGAACTTCCCTGTTTTTATAAATGTCAACCGTGCGCACGAAGTTCGGGACAATCCGGTCTGATTCAGATGGCGGATCATCAGTAAGTGCAACCGCGAGCTGAATCTTGTTCACCTGGTTGAGGGGTATTCCAGTTGACGGCAGGTATCGATTCCTGATGCTCATGGCGAACGGTATTCGGTGCTCGGCCACAAAGAACCTGCCGCGTGCCTGCAGGACTGCAAGATCTCTGTCCCAAATTTCAAAAACGTAATTGCCGGAGTAGGCAAATCTTTCGATCCCGGGAAAACCTGGCACTCGCAGCGTATAGTGGTAAACGTAGTGCTGCACGCCCGCCGGAGCGTGCTCAAACGGAATGGGAAATTTGGTTGAATTTCGCATTTCATCGTTAATGAACTGATTCTCAGTTGTGTTCCAGTCCTTGTCGCATTGATAGAATTTGACCCGATAGTCCTCGGGCTGGCTGTTGTCAAGGTCAAACTCGATCAGTACGGGACTGGAGTCCAAACCGGTGACGGGAAAACCGTCCATCGCTTCACCGTGGATTTGCAGTCCTTTAATCTTCGGTATGAATATTTCCTGCGCCAGAACGATGTTGGCGGTAAGCATCAGGCCAGCGATCCAAAGAGAGTGTTTCATCGGATTACGCGATAGAGAGTATAGTAATGGAGTCCGGATATCTTCGACCCGGGATCACCGAATTCGGTGGTGAGAACCGGTCTCAACGAGTCAGATGAGAGCCGTGCGCGGATAATTGAGCGATCCACCACAAAATCAAATTTCTCCGCCTCCCTGTCCCCGCTCCGGGTAGTACCGTCGTGACGTTCTATACTCGTAAGCGGATTCAACGTTTTGGGTGTGAAGAGTCCCGCCCCGTCAAGTATTTTCCTCTGCCCGATGTACCCCAGGAGCCCAGCATGTTCTGCCGACACCGACGCATCGACTTTGGTATTTGAACGCAACCACAAGGCAATCGGCCTGATTCCCTTGTCTGACTCTTCTGTCAGTGCATCCATGTGTGGTACTTCTATCAGTCTGTAGACGAATTCACTCTGGAGAATCGTCGCACACGAAAGAATACTGAGGAACAGAAGCGCCTTCTTGCGGGGCCAATGGTAGTAATCCTCCATTTGCCGAAGACACCAAAATGCGTACACGACAATCAGTGAGATTGCAGGCACAAGAAGGCGGGAGAATCCCACTGTACTCACCAGTTGGGATCCAAGAACAAGGCCCGCAATCCAAACGATTGGCATGCCTTTCGCAACGAACGTGCCAATCCCGGACTTCCGGATAACCAGAGGCACGCCGACAACCAGGAGCAGGATCAGAAGCGGCAGCGTTGAGCTCAGAACAATTGCAGAATTGAAGATTCCCTGTCCCACGTTCCACAATGACGACTGCATTTTCATCCTGGCGAGGATTGCATTTGGAATGACAGAACCGAAGTTTGCGTAAGAAAAGACCAGCCAGGGGACAACGACCAGACCGTAAAGAGCGGCTGCAGCCCAGAATCGTGTTCTGTTTCTTCCGAGGACAATCGAAACGATGTAGTTCTCAAGTTGTATGACAAAGAACAGGAATAATCCTTCGGGCCGAACGAGGGTCAGCAAGCCGGCGACAAATCCTGCAATGTGATAGTCTCCGGCATAGGCGTATTTCACCGCAAGGAGCACAAGCAGCATTGCGATTGAAGTCTCTGTTCCCGATCCCGCCCAACGAAGAACAAAGGCATCGAGGGAGAACACAAGCGTCACAAACAAGGAGTAGACCTTATCCCGAATAATCGAAAACGACAGGACATAGACTGCTATGACGGAGAGACTTGCGAACAGAATGTCGAACGTTTTTGCGACGATAAAAGGATCCAATCCCGCTTTTGTTCCTGCTGCAATCAGCAATACCCAAAGAGGTGCGGTCGTGCCGTACGTCGGGGCATCGGCGTTGAAGGCAAACTTGTCCCCGTGGGCAAGATTCCCCGCATACTGAAGGTCGATGTACGTATCGTCTGGTGTGTAAGCATAATGCAGAACGATCGTGAGGTAGAACAGGCCTACAAGAATGGCAGGCCCGATCTTCACGGCAACGCCCCAGAACGGGGACAATTGCTGCTCTTCTTCTATCACGAGGTCCGGATTACTCAAGATTGTCTTTCAGCCACTTATGCAATTCCGCGACTGTGTGAAACGAAAAGTCTTTCTCCATCGCGTGGACTTTTTCGCCGGCGTAGGAATCCCACAAGACGACGCCGACCTTCACACCGGCTTCCCGGGCAGCCTTGATATCCGACACTCCGTCACCGATCATCAGCGTTTCGTCCGGCTTCAGTGAAAAATGCTTCATGATCTTGCGAATTCCTTCGGACGACGGTTTGTGGTTTACCACGTCGTTTCCAGTAACGATGA
>DATDNS010000038.1:0-3074 GCA_036518155.1 Bacteroidota bacterium | reverse complement strand
CCAACAGACTCGCTGGTCGACGCGATCAAAACGCATAAACCGAACCTCGTTGTCTTGAGCGCGGTCACTGTAGGATACGGACAATCATTTCTCCGTGCAGTCAACAAGAGTCTTTATCCTGCTTCCAGGCGCACAAAAGCGCGACTTGCGATAGGTGGTCCCGGTATGAAGAAACGATGGAAAGGAAGAATCAAGGCTGACCATTTGTGCGAGACGATCAACGATTGCGAGGTCTTTGCCGACCCCAAATTGTACGCAACCAAACGAGAAAAGTGAAAACAGTGAAAGCACATTATCATTCTACCATTCTTACCCTTGCGCTTGTCGGATCGTTGTTGTCGGTAAGCAGACTGATGGCACAGGATTCGGCACAAACCGGAACGGTTACCGGGACCGTGTTCGACAAAACGACCAATGAACCGCTTGTCGGTGCCAATGTCGTTGTGGTTGGCACCACACGGGGTGCGTCGACCGATACGAACGGCACGTTCAGCATCAACCGTGTCCCAATCGGCGCCTGCGCACTCAGGGTCTCGTCGGTCGGGTATACCGCATTCACGCTCACCGACATCGTCGTGACTCTTGCGAAACCGACGGTATTGACGATCCCGTTGACGGAGGCCGTCGTTCAGGTGGATGCCGTCCAGGTCACCGCGAGTTACTTCCAGAAACTACCGGACACCCCATTGAGTACACTCACACAATCAAACGAAGAAATTCGCCGGCTTCCCGGCGGCCTCGAAGATGTTGTGAGGGCCATCTCCATCCTGCCGGGTGTCGCCCAGGTTCAGGCAGGAAGAAATGATCTCATCGTTCGCGGCGGAGCACCATCAGAAAATCTCTTTCTCATCGACAACATTGAGGTGCCGAATATCAACCATTTCGGAACGCAGGGATCGAGCGGTGGACCGCTCAGTTATGTCAACCTCGACTTCGTCGAAAGCACCACGTTTTCGACCGGCGGATTCGGCGTACGGTATGGGGACAAACTCTCGTCGGTTTTGACGATCAATCTCCGCGACGGACGGAAAGACAAGGTGGGAGGGAAGGCCACAATCTCCGCAAGTCAATTCGGTCTGAATCTCGAAGGACCATCCGGCCAATCGGGAGATTTCATTTTCTCTGCGAGACGAAGCTACCTTGATTTCATTTTCAGGGCGGCTGGACTCGGCTTTGTGCCGGAATACTGGGACTTTCTGGCGAAAGCCCACTACCGCTTCGGCAGATCGGACCAGTTGACGATTCTTGGTATCGCAGCTCTTGATAACGTAAAATTTATCAACGACACGCAGGAGCAACGATCGGACAATTCCCGAATATTGGGGAGCAGCCAGAACGAAGTCGTTACCGGGGCTTCGTGGCAGCATCTCTTCGAGAATGGATTTGGAACGCTTACACTCGGTGAGACGTACATGGATTTCCGGTACGGACAGTCAGACTCCATGCTGGCGCCGATTTTCCGGAATAATTCCTTCGAACGGGAAACGTCCCTCCGCGGGGAGGTCCTCTTCCACACTTCCCGGTCGACCGAGCTGACAATCGGCGTTCTCGGCAAGGTGCCACGATTCTCCAGTGATCTCACGCTTCGCCCTTTTGTAACAAGTTTCGGCGATTCCCTTCGCATCAATGCCACCTATGCAACATCATCACTGAAAGGAGCTCTCTACGGACAGATTTCCCAGGACCTTCCTTTTGGCAGGGTGACCGTGGGAGGACGGATGGACTATTTCAATCTCCTTGAGCAGAAGTTCGCGTGGTCACCCCGGTTGGCGGTAACCATCCCGATCATCAGTTCGCTGAATCTGAATGCCAGCGTGGGAAAGTACTCTCAGGCTCCATCCTACATCTGGCTTATAGCCAATCCGGTCAACCGTAACCTGAATTTCATCAAGGCAACTCAGTACGTTGTTGGTCTCGACCACGTCCTGCGTCCGGACACGCGCGTGTCGCTCGAAGGATACGTGAAGAACTATTCAAACTATCCTGCAAGCTTGACCCGTCCTTATCTCGTCCTGGCAAATACCGGCGCCGGATTCGGCGGGTCCGATGAAGGGTTTGCATCGTTCGGCTTTGATCCGCTCGTGGGAATCGGGAGTGGACAATCACGGGGGATTGAATTTCTTGCACAGAAGAAACTCTCCGAGATACCCTGTTACGGAACATTCAGTCTTAGCTACAATATTGCGGAATTCAAGGCCGTGGATGGTGTTGCACGCCCTTCGAACTGGGACCAGCGGTGGATTGTCAACGTCGGAGGGGGATATGTTTTCAACACCGCGTGGGAGGTCAGCACGAAGTTCCGCTATCTCACGGGCCGGCCGTACACTCCGTTCAATTCAGATGGAACCCAAAATCCCGTATTCTACAACACGAATCGGGTCGAGCCCAATCACAGCCTGGATGTGCGTGTTGACCGGCGATGGGTATTCGAGACGTGGACCCTCATCACGTACATCGATCTCCAGAATGTGTACAACCGGAAACCGGTCGATGTTCCGCGGTATAATCAACGGACACGAACCGTTGAACAAGAGTCGTCGCTCGGTATTCTGCCGTCGATTGGTGTCAGTGCTGAATTCTGATGAATGGAAAGATGATTCACGAACGAATCGCCAGATCTTCATTTCTCTGGAACTATTGGCCAGCTGCGGACAATTCAGCCGGTTTGCATGGTCAGGGATAGCACTGTCATCGCTCGAATTCATAAATAAAGGGGGAGGCTCACGATGACTTCTTCACACTACATTCCGGGTGAGTGCAACATCGGGCAGGCTGAAATTGATCTGAGAAGGCGTCTTGGATGGATTGGGCTGACTCTGACCATCGTTCTTTGGTTTTTCCTGAACTACGTTCGTGCAGCTCCATTCTGGTTCTTCCTTATACTCGCCCCTTCAACGTTATGTGCAGTGGGGTTCATTCAGGCGAAGATGCGTTTTTGCGCAGCCTTTGGCTTGCGAAATCTGTTCAATTTTGGTTCGGAGGTTGGGAAAACAGACACGGTGCTCCAGGCAGAATTCAGAACAAAGGACAGATCGACAGCTTTGAAAATACTCGGCGTTTCTTTCTTTGTGGGA